>JBFIDC010000036.1:0-16212 GCA_041581495.1 Nocardioides sp.
GGGCCAGGAACACCGTCGACTGCACGAACGCGCCCGGCTCGTTGGCGGCCACGGCGGTCCAGTCGCCCAGTTCGGTCAGAGCAGTGGGGTCAAGAACCAGGCCGATCTCCTCGCGCGCTTCGCGAACAGCGCAGTCGGCCGATGTCTCGCCTGGCTCGAGCTTGCCGCCGGGCAGCATGAAGCGGTGGGTGCCGCGTTTGCGGACGGTGAGCAGGGCGCCATCGCGGACCACGCAGACCGACGCGGTGTTGAAGGTCGTCACGGGCGGGGTCGCTGACTCGTCACCGGTCGTCATTGGGGAGCCCAACAGCGGCCATAGGTCTGCCCGGCGTTCCACTGCTCCTTGGTCGGCCATTCATAGCCCCACTGGTAGTCGAGTGGATCCTCAGCGACCCGATTGCCGGCCTCTTCGCACGGCTCCTGGCCGGCGGCGCGAGCCTTCGCCTCACCTGGGTAGCGCTTGCCGTCGATCTCGACGACGTCGATGGCCCGCCACGAGTGGGGTTCGCGGCACAGCACCCGAGTGAACGACGGATCATCGGGCGCCGCCGTGCCGCACATGCCGAAGGTGGTCCGGCCCTCCTCGGTGCCGAGCCTGTCCTCGAGCGAGCCGCGGATGGTGGCCAACTCGGTCGACCCGGCCACCGCCACGACGTCGCAGCGAAACCAGTTCGCCCCCGCATCGGACTCGTCCACGCTCGGGGTGAACCACACGGCCCGAAGCATGGTCAGGCGAAGTTCGTCGTCAGTGGTGCCGAGGAACTCGGCGAGCTTGCGGGGACAGGTCCGCGCGACCTGTTGTTGCACGCGCTGGGAGTCCACGGCCACCAAGTGCCCGGCCCACGTCGTGCGCAACTGACCGACGGCGTAGGTCTGACCGGTGTGCGGCTTCGAGCACTTCACGATCTTGGCACTGTCGGTCGGAGCAAGAGCGTCGTCGAAGCTCAACTGGCGGCACGCCAGGTTCTTGGGCCGCGGCGGCACCGCGGTGGCAGTGGGATCGGCGGCGGACGTCGGGCTGGCGGTGGGGGAGTCGGACGGAGGAGTCGAGGGGTTGCCGGAGCAGCCGGTCGCGACGGCGAGCACCGCGAGCACGGCGGCGAGCCCGGCCAGCACACTGCCGAGTTCGCGCCGACGGGTGCTCACGCGGCCGTCTTCGCCCAACACACCGAACGTCGGTTGCCGGCCTTCCACTCGGCTTCGTGGAACCACGTGTAGCCGAAGTCGTAGCTCGGCGGGTAGCCCAGCCACGCGCCCACCGAGTCGGAGCAGAAGTCACGGGTCCGGACCTCGACGAGTCGGTCACCCGGATAGGGGTCGGCCGGTTGGCCCAACTTGATCGTGGTGACGGCTCGCCACACGTGCGGTTCGGTGCAGGGGATCTTGGGGGCGGATTCGACGGTCTCGCCGTTGACGCACACCAGCCACCTGTCCTTGGGGCGTCCGGAGAGCAACCCACGGGTTGAGGCGGGCAGATCGAGGTACCTCTTGCTCTGCTCACCACCGCCGACCACGTCGCAGCGGTACCACCGAGCGCCGTTGTCCCAGGCCTTCTCCGAGGGACGGAACCACGCCCAACTCACGACGGTGCGCATCACCAGACTCTCGTCGGCTCCGGTGAACTCCTCGAACTTCGAGCCACAGGTCTCGAAGGCGAACGCGCCGAGGGCCGAGGATCCGTAGTCGACATCGTGCAACTCGCTGGGCAACTCACCCACCGCGAAGGTCTCGGCCGTGTGCTTGTCTTCGCAGTCCACGGTGACGGTGGCGTTGCTGCGCTGGGCGACGTCCTCGGGCGTGAGCACGCGACACGCGCCCACCTCGGGCATCTCCATGGAGTCGACCTGGTCGGGGTCGATGTTGGGGTCGGCTTGCTCGCCGCACGCAGAGAGCAGGATCGCCAGGGCAGCAATGAGACCGGCTGTTCTGGCGTGAGCGCGCACGCGGCCCCTCCCTCGGAGCATGTCGTTTGGACTGGCTGAGCGTTGCGAAGCCTACTTGCGCGGGCGTAGCCAGGCCTCAGGCGGACAGCAGAGCGGCCACCGTCGCCCCGAGTTCGTAGGCGGCCTCCTCGTCGACTGGAGTGAGATCGCCGAGCACCTCCAGCGTCGCCGCGGCCTGGACCCAGCCGAGCGCCTGGGTGATCGAGAGCACCGACCGGACGGCGCCGGTGGTGTCGTAGCGCCCGTGCACCCACAAACCGAAGGGCTTCTTCCCGGTCCGCCCCGATGCGGCGGTGCCGTCAGCGCTCAACGCCCCGCCCGCCTCGAGGAAGACGGTGTCGAAGAAATGCTTGAGGGCCCCCGACATGTAGCCGAAGTTGGCGCTGGTCCCGAGGACGAAGCCATCGGCCGCGAGTACGTCGGCAGCGGTCGCCTCGAGGGCGGGACGAGAGATCACCTCGACCCCTGTGATCGCCTCGTCGCCGGCACCCGAGGCCACCGCCGCGCCGAGGCGGGCCAGATTCTGTGTCGGGGCGTGCTGGACGACGAGCAGGGTCGCCAAGGTCAGGTGGCCATCATCAAGATCATGTCGCGGTCATAGGTGCGGCCCTCGTGTTGCTCGGTGAGGTGCGCGTTGGTGAGTTCGACGAGTTCGTCTTCGTCCTTGCCGACAATCGTCTCGCCGCACGGGCACTGGATCCGGGTCTTCATGGCGTCACTGTCCCATGGGCTAGGCTGGGTCCACCATGATGCGCGCGCTTCTCCTTCTCCGCCGCAGCGAGGTCTGAGCCCGAGAACGGGCGTTGTCCGGACCCCCTCGCTGCGGAGTGAGTGTGTGCGCCCGGCCTTCTCGCAAGTCTCTAGACGAGGACCGCAATTCATGAGGATTCCACCCCAACAGCCCAGCCCGATGCCGTTCGGCCGCTACACGCCGTTCCCGCCGATCGATCTGCCCGACCGCACCTGGCCCAACCAGGTGATCACCCAGGCGCCTCGCTGGCTCTCGACCGACCTTCGCGACGGCAACCAGGCGCTCATCGACCCGATGAGCCCGAGCCGCAAGATGATGATGTTCGATCTCTTGGTCAAGATGGGTTACAAGGAGATCGAGGTCGGCTTCCCGGCCGCCAGCGAGACCGACTTCTCCTTCGTTCGCCAGCTCATCGAGAGCGACAAGATCCCCGACGACGTCACGATCTCGGTCCTGACCCAGGCGCGTGAGGACCTGATCGAGCGCAGCGTGCAGTCCCTGGTGGGTGTACGTCGTGCCAACATCCACCTCTACAACGCCCTGGCTCCGCTGTTCCGTAGAGTCGTCTTCCGGGCCAGCAAGGACGAGGTCAAGGACATCGCGCGGCGGGGCACCGAGATCGTGATGAAGAACGTCGAGAGCTATCTCGACGCCACGGTGATCGGCTACGAATACAGCCCCGAGATCTTCACCGGCACCGAGCTGCCGTTCTCGGTCGAGGTGTGCGAAGTGGTCTCGGACGTCTGGCAACCCGAGGACGGCCGCGAGATCATCCTCAACCTGCCGGCCACCGTCGAGATGGCCACGCCCAACGTCTATGCCGACCAGATCGAATGGTTCTCGCGTCAACTCACCCGCCGCGAGAACACCGTGATCAGCCTGCACCCCCACAACGACCGGGGCACCGCGGTGGCGGCCACCGAGTTGGCCCTGATGGCCGGTGCCGATCGCGTCGAGGGGTGCCTGTTCGGGCACGGTGAGCGCACCGGCAACGTCTGCCTGGTCACCTTGGCGCTGAACCTGTTCAGCCAGGGAATTGATCCCCAGGTGGACATCTCCGACATCGACGAGGTCCGACGCACCGTCGAGTACTGCACCCAGTTGCCGGTGCACCCCCGCCACCCCTACGCCGGCGACCTGGTCCACACGGCGTTCTCCGGTTCGCACCAGGACGCGATCAAGAAGGGTCTCGAGGACCTCGAGACGCGTGCGGCCGAGCAGGGGATTCCCGTCGGGGAGATGCCCTGGGAGGCGCCGTACCTGCCGATCGATCCCAAGGACATCGGGCGTTCCTACGAGGCCGTGATCCGGGTCAACAGCCAGTCCGGCAAGGGTGGGGTCGCCTACCTGCTCAAGGCCGAGCACAAGCTCGACCTGCCCAGGCGTGCGCAGATCGAGTTCAGCCGCGTTATCCAGGAGCGCACCGACGCCGAGGGCGGCGAGATGACCTCCGACGCGATCTGGGACGTCTTCCGTACCGAGTACCTCGAGCGGGAGGCCCCGCTCAAGCTCAACTCGGTGCACACCTCATCGGCCGCGGGGGAGAAGGACGCCCTCGACGTCAACGTCTATGTCGACGGTGAGATCCGCTCGCTGCACGGCGAGGGCAACGGTCCGATCGCCGCTTTCGTCACCGCGATCAACGGTCTCGAGCACAACTTCGACGTGCGGGTCCTCGACTATGCCGAGCACGCGCTCTCCTCGGGGGGCGACGCGGTCGCCGCCGCCTACGTCGAGTGCTTGGTGCGCGACAGCGTCTATTGGGGTGTCGGCATCGACGCCAACATCGTGACTGCGTCGCTGAAGGCCGTGCTGAGCGCGGTCAACAGGGCCAGCGCGGAGTAGGCGACCTCGACGGCCGCTGAGGTCGCTGCGCTCGCTAGGCGCTGTGCGTCAAGCGTTCGGATGTCGCCAGCGGCAGGCGCACGGTGAAGACCGAGCCCTGCAGGTGGGCCGAGTCGACCTCGATGCGACCGCCGTGGCCCTCGACGATCGCCTGGACGATCGAGAGGCCGAGGCCGGTGCCCTGGATCTGGCGATGCTGTGCGGTCGAGGCGCGGAAGAAGCGCTGGAAGAGCTCGTCCTGCTCGTCGACGGGGATGCCGATTCCGGTGTCGCTCACCTTGATCACGGCCTCGCCCTTCTCCTCGGCGACGAGAAGGCCGATCTGGCCGCCGTCCTCGGTGAACTTCACCGCGTTGTTGAGCAGGTTGACCATGACCCGTTCGATCTGCGCACGGTCACCGGTCACCCGAATCGGACGATCGGGAGGCTCGATGGTGAGCATGAGGTTGCGTCCCTTGAGCATCGGATGAATCGCGTCCTCGACCGGGCGCAGCGTCTCGGCGAGATCCACCGGGTCGTGCTTCCACCTGACGTTCTCGGAGTCGAGGCCGCTGAGCATGAGCAGATCGTTGACCATCGCGATGAGGCGCTGCCCGTTGCGGTCCAGGGACTCCAGCAGTGGCAACTGCTCATCGGTGGGGTTGCCCACCTCGCCGTCGCGCAGCATCTCGATGTAGCCGACGATGCTGGTCACCGGGGTGCGCAGTTCGTGGGAGACCGTCGAGACGAACTCGTTCTTGGCGCGGTCCAGTTCGCGCAACCGGTCCACGGCGGTGCGTTCCTTGTCCAGTGCCTCGATGAGCATCTCTTGGCTGTGGCGCTGCTCGCTCACGTCTCGCGCCACGCACAGGTAGCCGCTGTTGGCGTTGAAGTCGTCTTGAGCAACGCTCAAGGTGAGGGAGACCAGGTGTTGGATGCCGTTCTTGGACACCCATGTCCAGTCACGGGCTTTGGTCTCGCCGTCCGAACCGAGGCCCTCGACCAGGTGGGCGAACGCATCTTCGCTGCCCTCCGCGCCGGTGCGCTCGAGCAGTTCTTGGGACTCGAACAGTTGGACGAACCGGGTGCCGACCAGTTCGTTGCGGTCGTAGCCGAGCAGATGCTCGGTCCCGGAGTTGACCACGCTGATCCGGCCGCCGACATCGATCCCGACCAGTGCCGTGGTGTAGGAGGCTTCCATCAAGTGGTTGACCAGGCTGGTCGTGGCGCGCTCGGCGGTGACGTCGATCCCGGTCATGACGGCGTAGGCGGCCTGACCGTGTTCGTCGTGCACGATGTTGGTGTTCCACACGATGCGCAACTTCTCGCCGAAGCGGGTCATGGCGTCGGCCTCGCGGGCCACGGGAACACCTGAGCGGTTGGGCCACATCAGCAGGGCTTCGATGTCGTCGGCGTCAGCCGGTGCCAGGCCGAGGTCCCACACCTTGCGTCCGACGAGTTCGCTCGCCGGGTAGCCGGTGATCTCGGTCGTGGCCTCGTTGACACGGATCACGATGCCGTCGAGGTCGGTGACCATGATGATGCTGGCCGTGGTGTCGAGCGTCGTGCTGGTGAGCCGCTCGGCGATCTGCAGCGATCGGCGGGCCTCGTGCTCGGCTGTCACGTCCAGCAACTGAGCGGAGAGCAGGGTTTCGTTGCCTTGCTGCGAGAGCCGGGACAGCGCCAGCGTCACCCGCCCGCGGCGGGCGCCGATGAGTTCGCATTCATGTTGCGCGTAGCTGTCGCGCGTGCCGGCCAGGGTCTCTTCCAGCGCCTCGGCGAGGGAGTCGTCGAGTTCGATGAGTTCGAGGATCGAGGTGTCGACGAGCTGGTCTCGCTCACCGCCCAGGATCGAGGTCGCCGTGTCGTTGAGATCAACGATCCGCAGGTCGATGCCGCCGTCGTCGTGCTCGCTGGGCGGTACCTCCTCCACGGCGAGGAAGACCATGCCCACCAGCGACTCGGTGAAGTTGCGGCGGAACAGCATCTCGTCGGCCTTCACGCGCTCGACCAGAAGCTTGGACTGCAGGGTGGATGCTGCGAGCAGGAGCGTGATGATCGCCGTGCACAGCAGATACAACTGCGCCGCGGCGGCGGCCGTCATGGCGTCGCCGGCAGCCTCGGCGAACGGGCCGTGGTCACGCGTGGTCAGCACCGAGACGACCACGGTGAAACTGGCCAGCTCCAGTGCCACGACACCGATGGCGAGCCGGGCCGCGGCCCAGGCGAACATGACCAACGGAGGCAGCACGAGCACCAAGGTGCCGACGGGCCAGAAGAGCAAGGTGGTCAGTGCGGCCAACATGCCGGCCTGGATCAGCAACTCGCGGGACCAGCGCCCCCGGGTCTGCCGGGGCAGCAGGAGTGTCGCCGGCAACAGTGCGGCAAGGCTGGCTGCGTGCGCGGCCGCGGTGAGTCGGGCCATCGGCAAGAACTCGCCGCGGTCGAGGAGGTTGGCCACGGCGCTGCCGATCAGCGCGTAGGCCAGGCCACCCACGACCGCTGCGAGAAGGAGCCTGATGGCGTCTTCCTGGGACGTCAGTCTGGGCAGCCGTCGCGCCCCCGCGGTGAGGACGAGCGCGACGAGGACCGCCTCGACCACCCCCGCCGCGGCGTACCCCAACGAAAGGTCGAGATCACGGCCGCCGCTCAGGTTCCCCGCCAGGCCGACCAGGAACACCGCGGGAACCAGGACGGTCCACTGTCGGACGGGCGCGGCCGCCAGGGCCGCAACCATGAACGCGGAGGCGAGCCAGAACGGCGCGAGCGGCCACCCGTCGGGCGCGACGGCAACCGAACTCAGGGCTGCGGCGTAGGCGCCGAGGAGGAGGGCTGCTGGCAGCACCCAACCCCTCGCGGCGGCGTGTGGGGTCACTAGACCAGTTTCAGGTAGGAGGGGCACTCCGCGCGGCACTTCGGCAACACTCGTGTCGAGAGAGCGGAATCTTGTTACCCGCCGGTACCGACCCAGTACCGTGGGATCCATGTTGGTCTCTGAGCGAATCGGCCAGTTCTTCTTGGAGGCCGAGAGTGGCCGGGACCGCCTCGAGTACACCGAGTACGGGTCCGGAGACCTGTGGGTGGTGCTGGTCCACGGGCAGTTGATGCCGAGGCGGATGCACCAGCCGCTGGCCCGGGCGCTGGCCTCCGAGGGCCTCCACGTCGTCACCGTCGACCTGCTGGGCCACGGCCGCTCGGACCGTCCCGCGGACCCCCTCGCCTACTCGATGACCGCCTTCGGAGAGCAGGTGGTCGCACTGCTCGACCACCTCGAGATCCCCCAGGCCGTGATCGGCGGCACCTCGCTCGGCGCCAACGTCAGCCTCGAAGTGGCGGACCTCGCACCCAAGCGCGTTCGGGGCCTGCTGGTGGAGATGCCCGTCCTGGACAACGCGGTCGAAGCGGGGATCCTGGCCTTCGCACCGTTGCTGTTCGCCGCACGGTTCCTGCCCTTCACCGTGACCGGTCTGCGCCTGCTGACCCGACCGATCCCGCGGGGAGTGGTGCCGTTCTGGGTGGGCATCGGACTGGACACCTGCGACCAGCGCCCGGAGTCGATGGCGGCAGTGGTCCATGGCCTCTTCTTCGGCCGGGTCGCGCCCGGATCGGCCCAGCGTCGTGCGATCACCGTGCCCACGCTGGTGATCGGGCATCCGGCCGACCCGATCCACCCCGCCGCCGATGCGGCGATGCTCGCCGACGAGGTGCCCAACGCCACGTTCGTCTCCGCGCGCAGCATTCTGGAGTGGCGAATCGCCCCGGAGCGCCTCAATCGAATCGCCGTCGGGTTCGCCCTGCGCTGCTGGGCCGACCAGTCTCGTCGGCGTCGTTCCGGCGCGTGACCACGCCGTCGGCACGCCGACGTAGCAAGATGGGCCGGTGCCTCTTTATCGCGACGAGGGGGTCGTCCTCCGCACTCACAAGTTGGCTGAGTCCGACCGGATCGTGACGCTGCTGACCCGCGAGCACGGGCGAGTGCGCGCCGTGGCCAAGGGAGTGCGCAAGACCACCTCGCGGTTCGGGTCCCGACTCGAGCCGTTCACGCATGTGGACCTGATGCTGGCTGAGGGCCGCAGCCTCGACACGGTGACGCAGGTCGAGACGCTGACGCCGTTCTCCTCGGCCCTCGGTGCCGACTACGCGCGCTACACCGCCGGCACCGTGATGCTCGAAACCGCCGAACGGCTGGCATCGGAGGAACGGGAGCCTTCGGTTCAGCAGTACTTGCTGCTGGTGGGAGGTCTGCGGGCGATGGCGGCCGACCAACACCGACCCGCGCAGGTGCTCGACTCCTACCTCCTCCGGGCCCTGTCGGTGGCCGGCTACGCACCCTCCTTCGAGCATTGCGCTCACTGCGGGCTGGTCGGGCCACACCGGTGGTTCAACCCCGCGATGGGCGGCGTGCTGTGCGCCACCTGCCGGGTGCCCGGCTCGGTGAGTCCGGCGCCCGAGACGTTGGCTGTGCTGGGGGCGTTGCTGGCCGGTGACTGGCCCGCCGTGGAGTCCACGTCGTCGCGCCACCTCGGTGAGGCCAACGGCATCGTGGCCGCCTACCTGCAGTGGCACCTCGAACGGGGTCTCAGGTCCCTTCCCCACTTGGAGCGCTCGTGAAGGCCCGGGTCAGGGCACCGCAACCCCATCCATCGGGTGCCCGACCACCCGATATCCCGCGGGATCTGGTTCCCCGGCACGTGGCGATCGTCATGGACGGCAACGGCCGCTGGGCCCAGCAGCGCGGGCTGCCCCGCACCAAGGGTCACGAAGAGGGTGAGAGTTCGCTGTTCGACGTCGTCGAGGGTGCCATCGAGATCGGGGTCGGTGCGATCTCGGCCTACGCGTTCTCGACCGAGAACTGGGCGCGTTCGCCCGATGAGGTCAGGTTCTTGATGGGCTTCAATCGTGACGTCATCCGCCGGCGACGCGATGAGATGCACGAACTCGGTGTGCGCGTTCGCTGGGCAGGCCGAGCTCCGCGGCTGTGGAGATCGGTGATCAAGGAACTCCAGGTGGCCGAAGAACTCACCCGGCGCAACAAGGTCCTCACCTTGACGATGTGCGTCAACTACGGCGGCCGAGCCGAACTGGCCGACGCGGCACGCTCCATGGCTCGTGAGGTAGCGGCCGGGCGACTCAACCCCGACAAGATCGACGAGCGGACCTTCGCCAAGCACCTCTATGTGCCCGAGGTAGCCGACGCGGACCTCGTGTGGCGGACCTCGGGGGAGCAGCGTCTGTCGAACTTCATGCTGTGGCAGGCCGCCTACAGCGAACTCGTCTTCACCGATGTGTTGTGGCCAGATGTGGATCGTCGCGATCTCTGGGCAGCCATCGAGACCTATGCGCGACGCGACCGACGCTACGGCGGCGCCGAGGACCTCGAGCCACCCCAGGCGTAGGACTCATCTGCGCGCACGGCCCGCCGGGCCGGGATCCGGCCGTTCGGACGAACCTGCGCAATCCGCCGACTCGAGTCCGGACGCCGTGGCATCCTGAGGCGACTTAGGTGAGCCTCAACGGGGGTGCTCAGAAGGGCGGGCATGAGAGCGGATCATTCGCGGCCACTGGGTCGGGTGCGTGTCATGGCGCGCGACCTCGTCGTACGTGATCAACCCGAGCCGCGGATCGCCCAGACGCTCTTCCTGCTGCTGGTCTTGGCCGACCTCAGCCTGCGAACCCTCGGCGAGGTCACGATCGATGAGGTCCTCACCGATTCGCCCTGGCCATTGCTGGGTCTGGTGCTGGTCTTGGTCGCCCAGGTGTGCGCGGCGTTCACTCCGTGGGCACGCGCGCCGACGTGGCTCCTGGCCGCCTTGCCCGTGGTCGACCTCGCCGCGGTGGGTCTGCTCCGGTTGAGCCCGGACGGAGGCGGTGCCGGGATCCTCGCGGTGCTGCCCAGCATCTGGCTGGTGTGGCAGTACGGCCTGCGAGGTGCTTTCGTGGCCGCCGGTGCGGGCCTCGCTTTCTTGGGTGTCACCGGGATCGCCTACTTCGGCCTCCACGGTGCGACGTTGTCACGCTCGGTCCTGGACCCGGTGGTCGCCGCACTGGTCAGCGGTGCGGTGTGGGCGCTGTTGACCAGCGTCCGACTGGGCCAGGACGAGGCAAGCCGTCGTTCCAGTCAACTCGCCACCGCGCTCGAGGAACTCAACCAGGCTCGGGCCTTCTCCAACGCCATCTTCGAGTCCGTCGATGTCGGACTGGTGTTGGTGGACAGTGAGGGTGAGTACCTCGCGATCAACGATCGTCTCCAAGACTTCTTGAGCTTGGCCTTCCCCGACGGACACGCGGGGCGAGCGGGCCAGGTGGGTGAGATCTTCGCGGCCGACGGTCAGCGCCGCCTCGCGCGTCACGAGATGCCGTCACTTCGTGCCTCACGCGGCGAGGAGTACGACGACATCCGCATGTGGGTAGGCGCCGATCCGGAGGCTCGGCGCGCACTGTCGGTCTCGGCGCGATCGGTGCGCGACGGCGGCGGAGAACTGGTCGGCGCCGCGTTGGCCTACAAGGACGTCACCGAGTTCATGCGCGCGATGGACCTCAAGGACGACTTCGTCGCCACGGTCTCCCACGAGTTCCGCACACCTCTGACCTCGATCAGCGGGTACATCAGTCTGCTGCTCGACGAGGCCGATCGACTCGAGGCCGAGGATGTCCGATACCTGGAGATCGTCGCGCGCAACACCGAACGCCTCAAGCACTTGGTCACCGACCTGGTGACCTCGGCCAAGGTCGATGCTCGCCCGATGGACGTCGAGTCGGCGCCTGCGATCCTCACCGACCTGGTGAGTTCTGCTGTGGACTCGGCTCGCCCCGCCGCGGATGCCAAGCAGTTGACCCTCACCCTGACCCAGCCACGCCACCTCACGGCCGTGGTCGATCCGCAACGGTTCGTCCAGGTCGTCGACAACCTGGTGAGCAACGCCGTCAAGTACACGCCGCACGGGGGCAGGGTCGAGGTTCGACTCGCCGGGTTCGACGATCACGTCGAACTGACCGTCAGCGACACCGGTGTCGGCATCGCCCCCGAGGAGCGCGACCGACTCTTCACCAGGTATTTCCGCACCCAGGACGCCGAGAGTTCCGAGGTCCCAGGAGTCGGGCTGGGGTTGTCGATCAGCAAGAAGATCGTCGAGAGCCACGGTGGCCGCATCGAAGTCGACAGCAGCGACCAGGGCACCACATTCCTGGTCTGGTTGCCGCTGGTGTTGGACTTCGACGATGCGTCGCAGGACTGGGAGGCCGTGTCCCGCCCGATGACTGCGGTCGCCGACGAACCGGAGTCGGTCGAGGCGCTGTAGCGCGCGAACAGCACCCGCGGACGAGTTGGGCTGGTCCGACCGTTGGGGCTAGTGCTCGTCGTAGTGCTCGTCGTGCGGCGCGTGCCGATGACCGTCGTGGACGTAATCGACGTGGTCGCCGTGCCGGACCGCGATGTGGCCGCAGTCCGGGCCGTGCACGTGCGGGTGCTCTGCCGTGTCGACGTGGTCGAGAGGGGAGTCGCCCGGGTCCGCGGGGAACGGAGCGGTGAGTCGTTGTCGGCGGCGGAGCCAGGCGCCGATCGGCCAGGTCACCACGAAGCCCGCCAGGGCCAGCAGCACGATGGTGGGTCCTGGTGCAACGTTGGTTCCGGCCGGCGCGGATGCGGCGAGCAGCAGTCCGCCCAGCGAGGCGATCATGCCCAGAACCATGGCCGAGGTCAGGGTGCCGCGGAACGAGCGGGTCAGTTGTTGGGCGGTGGCCACGGGGACCACCATCAGCGCTGAGACCAACAAGAGCCCGACGGTGCGCATCGCGACAGTGACACTGACTGCCGCCAGCACCGCGATCAACACGTTGTAGAAGCGCACGGACAAACCGGCCACCCTGGCGAAGTCCTGGTCCTGTGCCACCGCGAACAGTTGCGGTGCCAGCCCGACGCAGGTCACCAGGACGATCGCGGCCAACACCATGGTGACGATGACGTCAGCGGCGTCGATGGTGGTGATCGAGCCGAACAGGTAGCCCTGAAGGCTCGCCGCACCGGTGCCGGCGAGCCCGGTGATGAACACCCCGCCAGCCAGACCGCCGTAGAACAGCAGTGCCAGGGCCACGTCGCCGTTGGTGGCACCCCGCTCGCGGATCACCTCGATCGCGACCGCGCCGAGCACCGCAACGACCACCGCCGTCCAGGTCGGCGACGTGCCAGTGAGGAGTCCGAGGGCCACACCGGTCACAGCCACGTGTCCGATGCCGTCGCCCATCAGGGCAAGCCGGCGCTGGACGAGGTAGGTGCCGACGGCTGGAGCCGCGAGCCCGATGAACACCGCAGCGATCAGGGCACGCTGCATGAACGGCAACGAGAGCAAGTCGATCGGGTTCATTGCGTGCGCCCCTCCAGTGGACCACTCAGCCGCACGGCGTGGCCGCCATCGCCGTCGGCGTCCTCCCACTGGTCGTGGTGGGCGTGGGGGACACCGTGGTCGGCGAGCGGTTCGCCGTCGCGGACGACACGGCCGTCGCGGAGCACTACGGCGCGCGAGACCAGCGGCGCCAACGGGCCCAACTCGTGAGCAACCAGCACGATCGTGGAACCTCGCTGCTTGAGCGTGCCCAGGGTCGCCGCCAAGGCGCGCTGGTTGGTCAGGTCGACCCCTGCCGTGGGCTCATCGAGCAGCAGTAGTTCGGGCTCGCCGGCAAGCGCCCGGGCGATCAACACCCGCTGCTGCTGGCCACCGGAGAGTCGGGAGATCCCGTCCCGGGCGCGATGCGCCAACCCCACGATCTCGAGTGCCTCGTCGATGGCGAGGCGGTCTGCGCGGGTGAGTGGACGGAACAAGCGTCGCTGGCCCAATCGTCCGGCCGCAACAACTTCCCAAACCGAGGCCGGAACCCCCGAGGCGGCTCCTGGACGCTGCGGCACATAGCCGATCCGGGACCACGCGTCGAAGTGGTCCATGTCGGTCCCGAACAACTCCAAGGACCCCAGGGTCAAGGGCAGCAATCCCGTCAATGCCTTGACCAACGTGGACTTGCCGGACCCGTTTGGCCCCATGAGAGCCAGGAAGTCACCGGACGCGACGCTCAGATTGATCCCGCGCAGGACCGGGCGACCGTCGATGGCGACAGCGCCATCGGTGAGTCGCACCACATCCGTCATTGACACCCGTTCGCAGTCATCAGCGCCTCCAGGTTGTAGCGCATCACCGACACGTAGTCCTCGCCTTCGGATTCATCTGTGAGGCCTTCCAGTGGGTCGAGCACGGCGGCCTGGACATCGGTGTCGGCCGCCAGCGTATCCACCATGGCGGAACTGATGAGCCGCTCGCCGAAGATCGTGGTGAGCCCTTCGGTGTCGATGAGGTCGTGGAGTCGCGCCAGGTCGGCAGGCGTGGGCTCGGCGTCAGGGGAGAGGCCCGCGATGGCCTCGAAACGCAGCCCGTACCGAGACAGGTATCCGAACGCGTCGTGACTGACGACAACCACGTTCCGCTCGCACTCGGCCAGGCCCGCGGTGTAATCCTCGTCGAGGTCGACCAGTTCGTCATGGAGGGCCGCCGCGTTGGCGGCATAGGTCGAGGCGTTGTCGCCGTCGAGTGCTGACAACTCCTTGGCGAGGGCCGCCGCGACCTCATCGAGGAGCAGCGGATCCAACCAGAAGTGTGGATCGGTCTCGTCCCCACCAGTGGAGGGAGGGAGCAGGTCCACGATGTCAACGACATCGATCACGACGCCCTCGGCGTTGCTGGCCACGGCGTCGTCGACGGCTGGCTGAAGACCCTGCTCGAAGACCACGACGTCAGCGCGCGCCAGGGTGCTGGTCTGGTTGATGCTCAGTTCGAGGTCGTGGGGTTCTTGGCCCGGGGTCGTGAGGTTCTCCACCGTGGCGAGGTCGCCGGCGACCCGTTCGGCCACGAACTGCAAGGGATAGAAGCCGACCGCGATATCCAGGCGGTCACCGCCTGCCGGGTCTGACTCGTCGGTGAACGCGGCACAGCCGCTCAGGGCCAACACGGCGCCCATCGACGCGGCGAGAGCGGGGGAGAAGAGCCGATTCAACTTCATGAGAATCATTCTCAGTCCTAATGAGAATGATTGTCAACTTGTCGGTGGAGTAGCGTCGCGCCGTGCTGGTCGTCAATCGTTTCAACGTGCCGCTCGAGGCTGGTTCGGACTTCCGGGAGCAGTTGCAGACTGCCCTGGACGCGCTTGCAGACCGCCCTGGCTTCTTGCAGGGCACGATCGGTCGCAACCTCGACGACCCCACGTTGTGGGTGCTGACCACCCAGTGGCAGCACGTGGGTGCCTATCGGCGCGCGCTGTCGTCCTATGAGGTGAAACTGCGTGCCGTCCCGATCTTGAGTCGGGCAGTCGATGAACCCAGCGCCTACGAGGTCGTCGAGCCCGGGACCACGCTCAACGAGGCCTCGGCCCGCTCGTTAGGGTGAGACCTCTCCGCTGCTCGTCGAGCAGCGGTCCCGCATTGCTCGACGGGTCGGCAGCCAGCCGGCCCCGACTAGGAAGTACTCCCTGTGGCCAAGCCTCCGCCGTCCGCTGTTGACCAGGTCGTCTCTCTCGCCAAGCGCCGGGGGTTCGTCTACCCCTGCGGCGAGATCTATGGGGGCACCCGCTCCGCCTGGGACTACGGTCCGCTCGGGGTGGAGCTCAAAGAGAACATCAAACGTCAGTGGTGGCGCTCGATGGTCCAGAGTCGCGCCGACGTCGTGGGCCTCGACTCCTCGATCATCTTGCCGCGTCAGACGTGGGAGGCCAGCGGTCACGTCGCGACCTTCACCGACCCACTCACCGAGTGCCAGTCGTGCCACAAGCGGTTCCGGGCCGACCATCTCCAGGAGGAGTACGCGGAGAAGAAGGGTCTCGAGGACCCCGACGCCGTCGACCTCACGACCCTCGCCTGCCCCAACTGCGGCACCCGGGGCGCCTGGACCGAGCCCCGCCAGTTCTCCGGGCTCCTCAAGACCTACCTCGGTGTTCTCGAGGACGAGTCGGGCCTGCACTACCTGCGTCCGGAGACCGCTCAGGGCATCTTCTTGAACTTCGCCAACGTGGTGACCAGTTCGCGCATGAAGCCGCCGTTCGGCATCGCCCAGATAGGCAAGAGCTTCCGCAACGAGATCACCCCCGGCAACTTCATCTTCCGCACCCGCGAGTTCGAGCAGATGGAGATGGAGTTCTTCGTCAAGCCCGGTGAGGACGAGGAGTGGCACCAGTATTGGATCGACGAGCGCACCCGGTGGTACGTCGATCTGGGCATCTCGCCGGACAACCTGCGTCACTACGAGCACGCTCAAGAGAAGCTCTCGCACTACTCCAAGCGCACCGTCGACATCGAGTACCGCTTCAAGTTCGCCGGCAGCGAATGGGGTGAACTCGAGGGCATCGCCAACCGCACGGACTTCGACCTGACCACGCATGGGAACGCCTCGGGTCAGGACCTGTCCTACTTCGATCAAGCCGCCAACGAGCGATTCACGCCGTTCGTCATCGAACCGGCCGCGGGGCTCTCGCGCAGCCTGATGACCTTCCTCGTCGAGGCCTACACCGAGGACGAGGCGCCCAACACCAAGGGCGGCGTCGACACCCGCACGGTGCTGCGACTGGATCCGAGGCTGGCTCCGGTCAAGGTGGCGGTGCTCCCGCTGAGCCGCAACGCGGACTTGTCGCCGAAGGCCAAGGATCTCGCCACCGAGTTGCGAC
>JBFIDC010000037.1:0-16168 GCA_041581495.1 Nocardioides sp.
CTTCACCGGTGGCCGGGTCGGCCGCGGTGTCGGGTTCCGCGTCGTCACCGCAGGCGGCGAGCAGGGGCAGGCTGAGGCCGGCGGCGGTGGCCGCACCGGTGATGACGCGTCGGGATACCTGGGTCATGACATGGGAGCCTAACCAGCCTTGCCGGCGGCCGCCTTGCGCCGAGCTGGCGCCCGCTTGCGTGTCGCCTTGGGTTGGTCGGCTTCGCGGCCGGCCAGCAGTGGCTTGAGGTAGTGCCCGGTGAAGCTGGCCGAATCGGCCGCCACCGCCTCAGGAGTCCCCTCGGCGACGACCATGCCGCCACGAGAGCCGCCCTCGGGGCCCATGTCGATGAGCCAGTCGGCGGTCTTGATGACATCGAGGTTGTGCTCGATGACGAGCACCGAGTTGCCCTGGTCGACCAGGCGCCCGAGGACCAGCAGCAGTTTGCGGATGTCTTCGAAGTGCAGACCCGTCGTCGGCTCATCGAGCACATAGACGGTCCCTCCGGTGGAGCGCTTCTGGAGTTCCGAGGACAACTTGACTCGCTGGGCTTCACCGCCCGACAGGGTGGTCGCCGGCTGACCCAGTCGGACGTAGCCCAACCCCACCTCGACCAGGGTCTTCATGTGGCGAGCGATGGGCGGGACGGCGGCGAAGAAGTCCTCGGCCTCCTCGATCGGCATGTCGAGCACCTCGGCGATCGTCTTGCCCTTGTAGTGCACCTCGAGCGTCTCGCGGTTGTAGCGGGCGCCGTGGCACACCTCGCACGGCACATAGACGTCGGGCAGGAAGTTCATCTCGATCTTGATCGTGCCGTCACCGCTGCACGCCTCGCAGCGGCCGCCCTTGACGTTGAAGGAGAACCGACCTTGGAGGTAACCGCGCATCTTCGCCTCGGGAGTGGAGGCGAAGAGTTTGCGGATGTGGTCGAAGACGCCGGTGTAGGTGGCCGGGTTGGACCGCGGCGTGCGGCCGATGGGTGACTGGTCGACGTGGATCACCTTGTCGACGTGTTCGACGCCAGTGATCGTGCGGTGTCGTCCGGGCACGTTGCGGGAGCGATAGATCTGCTTGGCCAGCGAGGTGTAGAGGATGTCGTTGACCAGCGTCGACTTGCCGGAACCGGAGACGCCGGTGACCGCGACGAACAGGCCGAGCGGGAAGGTGACGTCGATGTCGCGCAGGTTGTGCTCGCGGGCACCGCGCACGGTCAACTCGCGCCCGGGAGTGCGGGGACGACGCACCGCCGGAACGGGGATCTCTCGACGACCCGAGAGGTAGTGACCCGTGATCGAGTCGGGGTGCTCATAGAGCCCCTTGACCGTCCCGCTGTGGACCACCTGTCCCCCGTGCTCACCTGCCCCCGGCCCGATGTCGACCACCCAGTCCGCGGCCTTGATCGTGTCTTCGTCGTGCTCGACCACGATCAGGGTGTTGCCGAGGTCCTTGAGCCGCACCAGCGTTTCGATCAGCCGCTGGTTGTCGCGCTGATGCAGACCGATCGAGGGTTCGTCGAGGACATAGAGCACTCCCACCAGCCCGGCCCCGATCTGGGTCGCCAGCCGGATCCGCTGCGCCTCGCCACCCGAGAGCGATCCCGAGGGCCGGTCGAGGGAGAGGTAGTCGAGTCCGACGTCGAGCAGGAAGTTGAGCCTCTCCTGGATCTCCTTGAGCACCCGTTCGCCGATCTGACGCTCGCGGGCGCTGAGTCGGACCTGCTGGAGGTAGTCGGCGGTTTCGTTGATCGGCATCGCGCACAGGTCGGCGATGTTGATGCCGCCGTCCTCCTTGGCGCCGAGCGTGACGGCCATGGAGACCGGCTTGAGTCGGCTGCCGGCGCACTTGGGGCAGGGCACTTCGCGCATGAAGCCCTCGAAGCGCTCGCGGCTCGTGTCTGACTCCGCCTCCCGGTGGCGGCGCTCGATGTAGGTCCGGACGCCCTCGAACTGTGCGTAGTAGGCACGCTCGCGGCCGTAGCGGTTCTTGGTCACCACGTGGACCTTGGTGGAGTGGCCATCGAGCAGCGAGGTCCGCGCCTGCTCCGGGAGCGACTCCCAGGGCGTGTTGAGATCGAAGCCGAGTTCGTCACCCAGGGCACCCATCAGGCGCAAGAAGTAGTCGGCGACGTGGGCCATGCTCCACGGGGAGATCGCGCCTTCACCGAGAGTCGCGCCCGGGTCGGGCACCACCAGTTCGGGGTCGACCTCCATCCGGGTGCCGAGCCCGGCGCACTCGGGGCAGGCACCGAAGGGTGAGTTGAACGAGAACGAGCGGGGCTCGAGTTCGTCGGTGTCGATCACGTGGTCGTTGGGACACGACATCTTCTCGCTGAACCTGAGTTCGCGGTGCGGGTCCTTGGGCGCGAGGTCGACGAAGTCGAAGGTGATCAGGCCGGCGGCCAACCCGAGGGCCGTCTCAACCGAGTCCGTCAGGCGTCGTTTGGAGGACGCCTTGACCGCCAACCGGTCGACGACCACCTCGATGGTGTGCTTCTTCTGCTTGTCGAGCGTGGGGGGTTCATCGAGGGTGTAGGTCTCGCCGTCGACGCGTGCGCGGGAGAAGCCTTGGGTCTGGAGTTGTTTGAACAACTCGACGTACTCGCCCTTGCGCCCACGGATCACGGGTGCGAGCACCTGGAACCGGGCGCCCTCCTCGAGCGCGAGGACTCGGTCGACGATCTGTTGAGGCGTCTGACGCTCGATGGGGGCACTGCACACCGGGCAGTGCGGACGCCCGGCTCGCGCGTAGAGCAGGCGCAGGTAGTCGTAGACCTCGGTGATGGTCCCCACGGTGGAGCGCGGGTTCTTCGAGGTCGACTTCTGGTCGATGGAGACCGCCGGCGAGAGACCCTCGATGAAGTCGACATCGGGCTTGTCCATCTGCCCCAGGAACTGCCGCGCATAGGCCGACAGCGACTCGACATAGCGGCGTTGACCCTCGGCGAAGATGGTGTCGAAGGCCAGCGAACTCTTGCCCGAACCGGACAAGCCGGTGAAGACGATGAGCGAGTCGCGGGGCAGATCGAGGGATACGTCCTTGAGATTGTGCTCGCGCGCTCCCCGGACGATCAGCTTTTCTTGCACCGTTCCACCCTTTCACGACCCACCGACAGCCAGGCAGGATGGCGACATGGTCACCAGCAGTCCAGCCGCCGCCTCCGTCCCCGAACTGCTCAGTCTGGCGACTCAACGGCTCATCAGGACGGTCGACGCCCTCTCCGATGACGACTGGCAGGTACCCAGTCTGCTGCCCGGGTGGTCACGGGCCCACGTTGCGGCGCACCTCGCTCTCAACGCCGAGGCTCTCGCCGGGGCCCTCGAGGGCGTGCGGGAGGGTCGCGACGTCCCGATGTACGTCTCGGCGGAGGCCAGAGAGAACGACATCGCAGCGCTGGGCGCTGCCGACCCACAAGAACTCCGGGATCGGTTGATGGCGGGTTGTCACCGCCTGGGCGAGAGCGTCGAACACCTGCCGGAGTCGCTGTTCGGCATCGATATCCGCCGCACGCCCGGGGCAGCGGCGTTCAGCGCAGGCCGCGTGGGCGAGATGAGGTTGCGTGAGGTCGAGATCCACCACGCCGACCTCGGCGTGGACTACACCTGGGCCGATTGGCCGGCCGCGTTCTCGGTGCTCCTGCTCGATGGGCGCAGCAAGGTCTATGAGGGTGAGCCCTTCACGGCGCACGCCGAGGATCTGGATCGCAGTTGGGCCTTCGGCGGCGGCTCTGGGGTCACCGTGCACGGCCCCAGTGGTTTGCTGGGATGGTGGTCCACCGGCCGCGACCCCGGCCAGGGACTGACCTGTGCTGGCGAACTACCCCGAATGGAGTCCTGGTGACCTCGCAGACCTACACCGGAGAAGTCGCAGTCGGAGGGGCTGCGCAGGTGCGAACCCTGGAGCACCTGAGCATCACCAAGGTCGCGGTGGACCAGAAGATGTCCAACAACTGCTATCTGCTCGCTTGTCGGGACACCGGTGACCAGGTCCTGATCGACGCGGCCGATGTCCCGGAGACGCTTCTCGCGCTCATCGACGGCCGCGGACTGTCCGCCGTGATCACCACCCACCAGCATTGGGATCACCACCGCGCGCTGGCGGCGGTGACCGCGGAGCACCCGGGCGCGGTGGTCGCCGGCCAAGAGGACGCCGAGGCGATCACCGAGCAGACCGGAGTCCAGGTCACCGTGTCGGTGACCGACGGTGACCGAGTCCAGATCGGGGACTCCTCACTCGAGGTGATCAGCATTCCGGGTCACACGCCGGGGTCGATCTGTCTGCTCTACGAAGACCCCAACGGTCACCCCCACCTGTTCACCGGCGACTCGCTGTTCCCAGGCGGCGTCGGCGCGACGTTCGGTGACAGCGCAGCCTTCGCCCGACTCATCGACAACGTCGAGGCCAAGATCTTTGCCCGACTCCCCGACGAGACCTGGGTCTATCCCGGGCACGGAACCGACACCACGTTGGGTGCTGAGCGCCCACATCTCCAGGAGTGGCGAGAGCGCGGCTGGTAGCCGGTTTGGGTCACGAACTTGGTACACCTATGCCTGTGTCACGTCGGGGGGTAATGCTGCTCGCAGCGGCCGTCCCGTTGGGATGGCTGCCGTTCCTGTGGCGGCCCATGAGCCAGGACGAGGGTGGATTCCTCATCGTCGCCTCACAATGGCGCGAGGGGTCATCGCTCTACGGTGACTACTGGGTTGACCGACCGCCGGTGCTGATCTGGCTCTTCTCGATCCCCGACGGCCTCGGCGATCCATGGGCTCTGCGACTCCTCGGCACCATCGCCGCCGTGGTCGTGGTGCTGCTCGCGGCGCGCATCGGATCGCTCGCGGCACCCGACGCGCGATTCGGGGCGGTGCTGCCCGCCGCGACGGCCGCGATCTTCGTGGCCACTCCCCTGTTCGGCGGCTCGGTGGTCGACAGCGAACTGCTCGCGCTCCCGTTCGTCCTCGGCGGGGTCGCGGCTGCGCTGGCCGCGCTCACGTCGGCCGCCGAGAATCAGGGCCCTCGCGTGATCCTGGGACTCGCGATGCTCGCGGGAAGCGCCGGTGTGCTCGCAGCGATGACCAAGCAGAGCGAGATCGACGTGTTCGTCGCCCTGGTCGTCCTCGTCGCCCTCACCCGCAACCGGATACTGCTCGTCGGCGCCGTTCTCGGGGCTGCACTGACCCTTGCGGTGATCCTCCAACTCAGCGCGGCACGCGGGACCGATGCCGGAGAACTCTGGAACGCACTGGTCACCTTCCGCGGCGAGGCGGCCAAGGTGATCGCGGAATCGGCCTCGAGTGCCACCCCGGCCCGATTCGTCCGTCTGCTGGGCGCCTTCGTGGGCACCGCGGCCCCGCTCGTGATCGTCGCCTTGGCCCTGCGGCTGCGGACGCCGAAGGCCCATGGGCCGGTGGATCTGCGGTGGGTCGCGATCGCGCTGCTGAGTTGGGAGTTCTTCGTGGTGCTCGCCGGGGGCAGTTACTGGTTGCACTACCTGATGGGACTCATACCTGGCCTCGTGGTCCTGGCGGCCGCCGCGACGCAGAGACCGATCCTGGTCGAGCGAACCCTCGTCCTGCCGTATGCGGCGGCGGCCCTCTCGACGGTGATCAGCATCGCCGTGGTGGTGCTCGCACCGCTGGACCGGCCCGAAGTACCGGTGATCGACTATCTCAAGGCCGAGGCCGGACCCGACGACACCGTGGTGGTGGCCTTCGGTAGCCCCAACATCCCACGCAGCGCCGGCCTCGACGCGCCCTATGAGTACCTCTGGAGCCTGCCGGTTCGAGTCCGCGACAACGAGTTGGTCGAGTTCACCGAGGTCCTGTCCGGCGAGGATCCACCCACCTGGGTAGTGACCACGGGTCGGCCGCTGGCGACCTGGGGAGTCGATGTGACCCGAGCCGAGACGGTGCTGCGCGACCGCTACGTGCTCATGGCGACGGCCGACAGATACACCATCTTCAAACTGGCCGACCAGTGATGTCCGTCGCGTTGCGGGTCGGGGCCTTCGTCGCCGCCCTGGTGGCGTGGTCGGCGCTGACCGGCATCCCCAATGACCCGGTCGGCATCCTCATCTGGGGGTGGCTGGCAACGGTGCTGATGGGTGTCCACCACGGGTTCTGGACCGATTGGTGGCCCATCGTCGTCGCACTCGCCGGCTACTGGCTGGTGCGGGGCCTCATCGATGATGTGACCGCCGCGTTGGGGCTCGTGGTGCATGTCACCGAGCCGATCCGCTTCGACCGCTGGCTCAGCAGGCTCTTCGGTGGCCCGGACCTGACCCCGACCGAGCAACTCCAGGCCGCCTGGTGCGGCGACCCGTGCTTGAAGTCCGGGGACCCCGCCTGGTGGGACGTGGCTCTCAACACCGTCTATGCCACGCACTTCTATGTCGCCATGGTTCTCGGTGTCGTCCTATGGGTGCGCAACAAGGTCTCGTGGCGGGACTGGATGAACCGCTACCTGACGCTGCTGCTGGTCGGGTTGGTGGGCTACCTGGTCTATCCGACGGCGCCACCCTGGATGGCGCTCGACGCCGCCAGGATCACCAGCCGCGGATGGAACGACCTGGGTCTCGAACGCCAGAACATGGTGTTGATCGGAATGGGCAACCAGGTGGCAGCGATGCCGTCGCTGCACACCGGGATCGCGGCCCTCGTGGCGTTCTGGGGAATCAGCCGGATGGGCACCCGGCTGCGCTGGCTCCTACTGGCCTACCCGGTCCTGATGGGGCTTGCGCTGTGCTACTTCGCCGAGCACTACGTGATCGACGAGATCGCGGGCGTGGCAGCCGCCGGCGCCGTCATGCTGGGGTGGCGGATCAGTGATAGGTCGCGCGTACGACGTCGGTCGTGGGCAGGGCCTGGCACGCCAGCCTGATGCCGTCGTCCATGTCGTCCTTGTCCAGCACGTCGTTGTGGATCATCTTGACCTCACCCTCGAGCAGCCGGACCGCGCAGGCCGAGCATTCGCCCTCACGGCAGGAATAGGGCGCCTTGACGCCCTTCGCCTCCAGGTGGGCCAGCATCGTGGTGTCGGCCGGCCAGTCGTCGAAGGTGTGGGTCTCGCCGTCGAGTTCGACCTCGAGCTTGACCGGGCCCTGGGGGGCCACTGACTCGCCGTCGTCGAAGGCGGTGTCGGAGTCGGCCTCGGCGAGTTCCTCCTCGGCCAACTTGACCTCGACGGCATCGCCGAAGGGGTTGCCGCCGAGCGAGACGAACTTCTCCTGGTGACGACGCTCCCGCGGGAACTCGAGTTCGCGCAGCGCCGCGATGGTCATCTTCATGAACGGCGCCGGCCCGCACACGAACGCGTCATAGGACAGGAACGGTTCGATGAACGCCTTCATCTGATCCTGCGTCGGCAGTCCCTGCACCGATTCGAGCCAGTGCACGACCAGCAGCCGCTCGGGGTGAGCGGTCGCGAGGGCGGCGAGTTCCTTGGCGAAGATCACCGACTTCTCGTCGCGGTTGGCATAGAAGAGCACGATCTTTCCGGTGCCGTGAGCCAGCGCGGTCCGGGTGATCGACATGATCGGGGTGACCCCACTACCGCCCCCGAAGAGGAGCAGATCGGCATCCAGCGAGGCGGGGGTGAAGATCCCCGCCGGCGGCAACACCTTGATGGTGTCGCCCTCCCGCAGGTTGTCGCAGATCCAGTTCGAGGCATATCCGTCCGCGGTCCGCTTGACGGTGACCGTCAGCGGGCCCCCGTCGTGCGGGCTCGAGGAGAGGGAGTAGCACCTGGCCGCGACCCCCGTCTGGTCGCTGGGGACAGCCAGCGTCAGGAACTGACCCGGCTTGTAGTCGAACTCCTCGGCCGCACCCCCGGGCACAGCGAAGGACACCGAGTGGGCATCCGCGGTCTCTTCGACCACGTCGACCACTGTCAGGTCGAAAACATGGGTGTCCATCAGGGCCGTCACCAACCATCCTCGGCGCCGATCGGCACCTGTCCGCTCTTGGTGGCCTCCTCGATGCTGGCGATCAGGCGCGGGCAGGCTGCCTGCGCCTCCCGCCCGTGGCCACGCCTGGTCAGTTCTGGGCATGCTTCGCGCGCGTCGTGAGACCACTGGATCGAGGTGTGATGCTCACTGTTCTTCTTGACCCCGACGTGGGCCAGGCAGTCCAGGCACGCGACATCGACCAGCCGAGCCTGGGTATAGAGACGCTGGTCCTCCAGCGTGTCGGCGCTGGTCGGGACAAATGAAGGCATTAGACCGGCGCTGACTCTTCCTCGTTGGTCGCGGACTCCTCAGCCATCTTACGGAGGTTGTCGGCGACCTCCTCCTGCCAGAACTCGTTGGCCTTGGTGGTGTCGACCTCGAATTCGAAGCGGTCAACCATCTCGGGCACGATGTCGGCCTTGTCGACATAGAACTGCTCGTACCAGCGACGGAGTTGGTAGACCGGGCCGTCCTCCTCGCACAGCAGCGGGTTCTGAACCGGCACCTTGTTCTTCCAGATGTGCACGTCCTGGAGAAAGCCGCCGCCGAACATCTCGGCGTACTTGTCCGAGATGAACTTCGCGGTCTTGTCGTCGATGCCTTCGGGCTTCTTCACGGTGATGCCGTACTGCAGGGTGAAGGAGTTCTGACTCGTGGGGATGTGGCAGTTGATCAGGATGACCTCGGTCTTGAAGCCCTTGTAGTCGACCCAGAGCCAGTTGATCATGTAGGCGGGACCGTAGTAGGTGGCCTCGGACTTGAGGAACATCTCCTTGTCGCCGTAGCCGCCGGCCTTGTCGGGCCGTCCCTTGGACTCCATGTACTGCGTCGCGGTGTGGTCCTCGAAGACGTTGCGGAAGCTCGTCGGGAACGAGAAGTGCACGTAGTAGAAGTGCGCCATGTCGACCACGTTGTCGATCAACTCGCGACAGTTCGAGCCCTCGATCGGGACGGTCTTCCACGTCCAATCGGTGTACTCGTCGGTGTCGACGCCCGGCAGTTCGGGCGGCAGGATGTCGTGGTCGGGTTCGGAGTCCTCGACGTCGTGCCAGACGAAGAGTTGCCCGTTGCGGATCGCGGTGGGGTAACTCTGGGTGCGGGCCCGCAGCGGCACGCGCCGGGCGTAGGGGATCTGCTTGCACTTGCCGTCGCCGCCCCAGCGCCAGTCGTGGAAGGGGCAGCCGACCTCGTCGCCCTTGACCTCGCCCTGGGTCAGGTCGCCGCCCATGTGACGGCAGTAGCCGTCGAGGACGTTGAGTTCACCCTTGCTGTCTGCCCAGACCACCAGCTTGCCGCCCCACGCCTCGACGGCGTGCGGCTTGCCGTCCCGGAAGGAGTCGGCGAGGCCGAAGCAGTGCCACCCGCGAGCGAAGCGCTCGGGGGGTGCGCCTTGGTCGAGCATTCTGATCTGGCTCATGGGGGTCACCCTCCGCATCGTCAAGCCCAGTCAGGGCCTGTCCAGCAATACTAGAACAGGTTATAGTTTTTGCTCTGGCCATGCCAGGGCACGGCCGAACACAGGACCAAAGTCCCTCGTCACAGGAGACCACATGCACGTTGCTCTCGAACCGCACCAAGTCGCCTTGCGAGAGGAGTTGCGGGAGTACTTCGGCGCCCTGGTGACCCCCGAGATCAGGGCTGGTCTCTCGGCTTCGACCGGAGAGTTCGGCGAAGAGGGCGTCTACAAGAGCGTGATGCGCCAACTCGGCTCCGACGGCTGGCTGGGCATCGGCTGGCCCAAGGAGTACGGCGGCCAGGCGCGCTCCATGCTCGAGCAGCTGATCTTCACCGACATTGCCGCCGACTTCGGTGTGCCGATCCCCTACCTCACGCTCAACACCGTGGGGCCGACGATCATGCGCTACGGAACCGATGAGCAGAAGGACTACTTCCTGCCCAAGATCCTGACCGGCGACCTGCACTTCTCGATCGGCTACTCCGAGCCGGACTCGGGCACCGACCTGGCCTCGCTCAAGACCAAGGCGGTCCTCGAGGGCGACGAGTTCGTCATCAACGGCCAGAAGATGTGGACCTCACTGATCCAGTACGCCGACTGGCTCTGGTTGGCCTGTCGCACCGACCCCGACCTGCCTCGACACAAGGGCTTGTCGATGATTCTGGTGCCCGCCGACGCCGAAGGCTTCTCCTACACCCCGGTGCACACCGTGGCCGGAGTCTCGACCAGCGCGACCTATTACCAGGACGTTCGCGTGCCGGCGACCAACCTGGTCGGCGAACTCAACGGCGGCTGGCCGCTGATCACCAACCAGCTCAACCACGAGCGGGTCTCGCTCACGTCCTCGGCACCGCTGACGCTCTCGCTGAAGTTGGTCCGCGCCTGGGCCCAGGAGACCAAGAACCCCGACGGCAGCCGAGTCATCGACTCCGAGTGGGTTCAGCAGGCACTCGGTCGCGCGCACGCCAAGATCGAGGCGCTGACCCTGATCAACTGGAAGCTCGCCTCCGACGCCGACCTCGGCGTGCCCCTCTCTCCTGCCGAGGCGTCGGCCACCAAGATCTATGGCTCCGAACTGGCCACCGAGGTCTACCGCTCGCTGATGGAGATCATCGGCCCCAACTCCGGGATCACGGGCAACTCCGAAGACGTCGTCCTCGCCGGGCGCATCGAGCGCTTCTACCGCAGCTCCTTGGTGATGACCTTCGGCGGCGGCACCAACGAGATCCAACGAGACATCATCGGCTACGTCGGCCTCGGCCTGCCGGCCGCGAAGCGTTAAGGAAGGCACCCCATGGACTTCACCTTCACCCCTGAGCAGGACGAAGCCGCCGCACTGGCCGCCAAGATCCTGGGAGACCGCGCGACCAACGAACGCATGAAGGCCGTCGAGGCCGAGGGCAGCAGGTTCGACCGCGACCTGTGGCGCGAACTCGGCTCGGCCGGGTTGTTGGGCCTGGCCCTTCCCGAGGAGTACGACGGCGCCGGGCTCGGCCTCATCGAACTGTGCCGGATCCTGGTCGAGGTCGGGCGAACCGTCGCACCGGTTCCGCTCGCCGCGCACGGCCCCTCGGCCCGGTTCATCGCCGAGTTCGGGAGCCCGGAACTCAAGGACCAGTGGCTGCCGGGCGCCGCGACCGGCGAACTGGTGCTGACTGCGGCCGTGGCCGAAGAGCGCGCCTTCGCCCCCGACCGGCCGACCACTGTGGCTGCGGCTGACGGCGCCGGATACCGCCTGGACGGCAGCAAGACCATCGTGCCTGCGGGCACCGCCGCACAGGCCTTCCTGGTCCCCGCGCAGACGCCCGACGGGGTCGGGGTCTTCCTCGTCGAGTCCGGGGATGCCGGCGTCACGATCACCGCCCAGCGGTTCTCCGACGGAGACGAGGTCGCCCGCCTCGACCTGGCCGAGGTGAACCTCGGGGCCGAACGCCTGATCGGTCCGGCAGACGGCGTCGCCGCCGCCCGACTGCGCAACCTCCTGGTGCTGGCAGGTTCGGCGGAGCAACTCGGCATCACCGAGGGTGGACTGCGCCTGACCGCGGACTACTCCAAGACGCGCGAGCAGTTCGGACGGGCCATCGGCACCTTCCAAGCGGTCTCGCAGCGGTTGGCCGACGGCTACATCGACACGCTCGGCCAACGCCTCACCCTGTGGCAGGCCGCCTGGCGGATGGACCAGGGACTCCCGGCCGACACCGAGGTGTCGGTGGCCAAACTGTGGGCCGCCGATGCCGGACACCGGATCGCACACACGACCGTTCACGTCCACGGCGGCGTCGGCATCGACCTCGACGGTGAGGCGCATCGCTACTTCACCGGTGCCAAGCGCTACGAGTTCCTCTATGGCGGGGCCACCGAACACGCGCTCCGCATCGGCCGCACGCTCGCGACCGAACCGGCCTGAGGAGCGCCCGGCGATGGCCGAGACCATGCAGCAACTGTTGCGCGAGCGGGCCGAGGACGACCGGGTCGCGGTCAAGTACGGCGAGGAATCCTGGACGTGGCGGGAGCACCTGAGCGACGCCTCGGCCGAGGCTGCTGCCGTGATCGCGTTGGCCGACCCGTCACGGCCCCTGCACGTCGGCGTTCTGCTGGGCAACACCCCGGAGATGCTGCGCTCGATGGCCGCCGCGGCCCTGGGCGGCTATGTGCTGTGCGGGCTCAACACCACACGACGCGGCGAGGCACTGCTCGCCGACATCCGCCGCTCCGACTGCCAGGTGGTGCTGGTCAACCCGGAACATCGCGAACTTCTCGAGGGTCTCGACCTCCAGGACGTGCAGGTCATCGACTGCGACTCCGACCAGTGGCGATCGGCACTCGAGAGCGCCGGTGACCTCAAACCGCACGCCGAGGTAGGCGCCATGGATACGTTCATGATGATCTTCACCTCGGGAACCAGCGGGGAGCCCAAGGCCGTCAAGGTCCCCCACATCTTCCCGATCTTCTCCGGCGCCAACCTGGTCGACCGCTTCACGATCACCGCCGAGGACGTCTGCTACGTCTCGATGCCGCTGTTCCACTCCAATGCGGTGGTGGCCGGATGGTCGGTCGCGGTCAGCAGCGGCGCGGCGATCGTGCCCGCGAAGTTCTCTGCCTCCTCGCTCCTGCACGACGTCCGGCGCTATGGCGCGACCTACATGAACTACGTGGGCAAACCACTCGCCTACGTCCTGGCCACACCCGAGCAGGCAGATGATGCCGACAACCCCCTGCGGGTCGCGTTCGGCAACGAGGCCAGTGACCGCGACATCGAGGAGTTCGCGCGTCGTTTCGACTGCCAGGTCACCGACGGGTTCGGCTCCACCGAGTCCGCCGTCATCGTGACCCGGGTTCCCGGCACCCCACGAGGCTCGATCGGGCAGGGCATGGACGGAGTGGCGATCTATGACTCCGCGACCGTGACCGAGTGCCCCATCGCCGAGTTCGACGAGTCCGGCGCACTGATCAACGGCGACGAGGCGGTCGGCGAACTGGTCAACACCCAGGGCGGCGGGATGTTCCAGGGCTACTACAACGACCAGGCCGCCAACGACGAGCGCCTGCGTGGCGGGATGTACTGGTCCGGCGACCTCGCCTACAAGGACGCCGACGGCTTCATCTATCTGGCGGGGCGCACCGCGGACTGGCTGCGCGTCGACGGCGAGAACCTGGCCGCCGCCCCGATCGAGCGGATCCTGCTCCGACTGCCGGCGATCAGCCAGGTCGCGGTCTACGCGGTCCCCGACGAACGCGTCGGTGATCAGGTGATGGCCGCGGTCGTCCTCCAGGACGACGCCACCCTCTCCCCCGCTGAACTCGAGGCGTTCCTCGCCGAGCAGGCGGATCTGCCCACCAAGGGCTGGCCGCGCTACGTGCGGGTTGCTCCCTCGCTCCCCGCGACGGCCACCAACAAGGTGCTCAAGCGCGATCTGATCAAGCAGGGACCCACCGCCGGCGACGGCGAACTGTGGGTGCGAGAAGAGCGCGGGACGTCCTACAGCAAGGCCTGACCAGATCCTCGGCGGTTGGCCTTGAGGTGACGGGCTCTCAGGTCGGCCAGTGCTTCGTGGAGGTCGGGGTAGCTGAAGTCGAACCCGGCGGCGAGCAACCGTGCCGGAACCGCGCGGCGCCCCATGAGCGCCAACGCCGGGTCAGTCCGCAACGCCACGGCTCCGAGGTGGACGAGGGCCTTGGGAGTGGGTGGGGCCGCACGGCGCCCGAGGCTCGCACGTAGGGCGGCCATCAGGTCCACGTTCCGTACCGGGTTCGGCCCCGTGGAATGGATCACCCCGGACAGGACCCGGCCCCGCGGAACGAGCACAGCCCGGACGATGGCGAGCCAGTCCTCGATGTGGATCCAACTGACCCACTGCCTCCCGCTGCCGACCCGTCCGCCAAGCCCCCATCGGGCCAGCGACCACAGCCGGTCGAGCGCGGGCGAGTCGTTGTCCAGCACGATCCCCGTCCGCAGTGTGACGAGGCGTTCGGTGTTGGCACCATCGACGGCCGACTCCCACGCCTTGGCGACACCTGCCATCTGAGGCGGCCCGTCGGCGGGGTGAGCAGACTCATCGAGGACCTGATCCCCGGCGTCGCCATAGATCGCCAGCGTGCTGGCTTGAATCCAGACCGGAACAGGCGCGTCCAGCGTGGCGCTGGCCTCGACCAGTGCGCGGGTGGGGTCGACCCGCGACCTGGTGAGGAGATCCACGTTTGCCGCTGTGGGGAGCCGGTCGACCAGTTCGCCGGCGAGGTTGATCACCGCGCTCCCTGCGAGTTCGCGCCGCCACGGTCCGAGGTTCTGACCGTCCCACTCCACCTGGCGGAAGGGCCCAGGACGCACGCGGCGGGTCAGGATGACGACGTCATGCCCCTCGGCCTGCAGATCGGCGCCAAGTCGTTGCCCCAGCGCACCGCTGCCGCCAGCCAGGACGACCTTCACGCCGGGAGGCTCAGGCGCAGTCGTGGCAGAGGTCGACGCCCGGTGCGGATCGCCGAGAGACATGCTGAACCAGGAAGCACCCGGTGCAGGTGAACTCATCAGCCTGCTTGGGTGTCACCTCGATGGAGAGCGTCTCGTGCGAAAGGTCTGCGCCGGGGAGCTCGTAGGACTCGGCGATCTCGGCCTCGTCCTCATCGACCTTGCCCGAAGTCTTGTCCTGCTCACCGAGGGTCAGGCGGCGAGCCTCGAGGCTCTCCTCCTTCTGTTCCTCTTCGGTCTTGCGTGATGCGTCGTAGTCAGTCGCCATGCGGGGGTCCTCTCTGGCCGGAGCGCGCATCGTAGCCCCGGAGGTGGGTACACCCTTCAATCGCGGCGCTCTCCACCCAGCCGGAAGCCGCACAGTGCCGCCAACGACGTACTCGGAATCGCGAGGAAGCGCTGAACCAAGCGGCTCCCGGCGCTAGCTAGCGCCCCGGGCGGGCGCTGGACACCCTGCCGATTCCTCGTCCGTCATCAACCGCGATCGGATCAGGAACCGAACGCCCTCGGGTGCCTCGAGGGAGAAGCCGGCGCCACGACCCTTGACCACGTCGATAGTGAGGTGGGTGTGCTTCCAGTACTCCCACTGGGCTTGCGACATCCAGACCGGAACCGGCCGCTCAAGGCTGATGTCCAACTCGCCCAGATGCACATCGGAGGCTCCGAGACGAAACTCCCCGTCCGGGAAACACATGGGAGACGAACCATCGCAGCAGCCGCCGGACTGATGGAACATCACCGGTCCGTGGATCTCGGTGAGGCTTCGCAACAGTTCGGCCGCCGCCGGAGTGACGGCGACCCGAGACAAGCCCGGGTCGCCGCCATCGCGGGGGTCAGACATCAGAAGAAGCCGAGTTTGTCCGGTGAGTAGGACACCAACAGGTTCTTGGTCTGCTGGTAGTGGTCGAGCATCATCTTGTGGTTCTCGCGGCCGATTCCCGACTGCTTGTAGCCGCCGAACGCGGCGTGGGCGGGGTACGCGTGATAGCAGTTCGTCCACACCCTGCCCGCCTGGATCTCCTTGCCGGCACGGAAGGCGCGACTCCCATCGCGAGTCCACACCCCGGCGCCGAGGCCATAGAGCGTGTCGTTCGCGACCTTGAGCGCGTCCGCCTCGTCATCGAAGGAGGTCAGCGCCAAAACCGGACCGAAGATCTCCTCCTGGAAGATCCGCATCGCGTTGTTGCCCTCGAAGACCGTCGGCTGCACGTAGTAGCCCTCGGCAAGGTCACCCTCGAGCACGTTGCGCGCTCCGCCAGTCAGGACCTTGGCACCTTCCTGCCTGCCGATGTCAAGGTACGACAGGATCTTCTCCAACTGATCGCTCGAAGCCTGCGCCCCCATCATCGTGGTGTCATCCAGGGGGTTGCCCATGGTGATCGCCTCCACACGGGCAATCGCGTCCGGCACGAAGTCGCTGTAGATCGAACTCTGTACCAGCGCCCGACTGGGGCACGTGCAGACCTCGCCCTGGTTCAGGGCGAACATCGTGAAACCCTCGAGCGCCTTGTCATAGAACGCGTCGTTGGCAGCGGCCACATCCTCGAAGAAGATGTTCGGGCTCTTGCCACCGAGTTCGAGCGTGACCGGGATGATGTTCTCGCTGGCGTACTGCATGATCAGCCGTCCCGTGGTGGTCTCCCCGGTGAAGGCGATCTTGGCGATCCGCGGGCTGGAAGCCAACGGCTTGCCTGCCTCCACGCCGAAGCCGTTGACGACGTTGAGGACGCCGGGAGGCAGCAGATCCCCGACCATCTCCATCAGTTTCAGGATCGACCAAGGCGTCTGCTCGGCGGGTTTGAGGATGACCGCGTTGCC
>JBFIDC010000038.1:0-16159 GCA_041581495.1 Nocardioides sp.
GACGGCGAACCCGGTGATCGCCTCTCCCTCGGCCGGTGGGGATCCCGACGGCGTCCCTGCCCGCCAATAGGCCACGTGCCCCCCGTCGGGCGAGAGTGCTGCGTCTGTGCCCCATCGAGGTAGGTCGAGGAACGCGTAGTTGCCGGACTCGGCCGAAATTGCCAGCGGCCGGAGTTCGCTCCCGAACCAACCGGCGCGCTCGGCCATGACCACGATCGCCACGCGGCCAAGTGGGCCGACACTGTCGGTCCCGGGCAAGGTCGGACTGGGTGTCCAGACCCGGTCAGGCAGGGCGGCGCGCGATCCGGCTGGAAGCACGGCGTCATGGGTGGCCGACCGGTCCCAGGCCTGCCACCCCAGCCCGACGCAGGCCAAGAACATGGCAGCGACAATCGCGAGGCTCCCCGTTTGGCGCCTGCGGTGCCACCTCCGACCGCGCTCCCACACGTCCTGAGTGGGCGCGCCAGGCCGCGCATCCTCGGCGAGGTCGGCCAGCCGCTCGTGCAGGGAGGTCATACCTAGCTACACGAGCCGACGAGCCGAAAAGGAGGGGTCAGGCCTGCAACAGGTTGCGCAGGACGTACTGCATGATCCCGCCGTTGCGGTAGTAGTTCGCCTCACCGGGGGTGTCGATGCGGACGACCGCGTCGAAGCTCACGTCCCCGGCGGTCACCTTGACGGTCTTGGGGGTGCGGCCCTCGTTGAGTTCGGTGACCCCGGAGAACGAGAACGTCTCCTCGCCCGTCAGGCCCAGCGTCTCGGCGCTCTGGCCGGCGGGGTACTGCAGCGGCAGGACACCCATCCCGATCAGGTTGGACCGGTGGATCCGCTCGTAGGACTCCGCGATGACGGCCTTGACGCCGAGGAGTGCGGTGCCCTTGGCCGCCCAGTCGCGCGACGAGCCGGAGCCGTACTCCTTGCCGGCCAGCACGACCAGCGGAGTGCCGGCCGCGATGTAGTTCTCCGACGCCTCGAAGACAGAGGTGACCTCGCCACCGGCGGTGAAGTCGCGGGTGAAGCCACCCTCGGTGCCGGGTGCGAGCTGGTTGCGCAGGCGGATGTTGGCGAAGGTGCCGCGGATCATCACCTCGTGGTTGCCCCGACGGGAACCGTAGGAGTTGAAGTCGCGCTGCTCGACGCCGTGCTCGGCGAGGTACCGGCCCGCCGGCGAGTCCTTCTTGATCGCGCCCGCGGGCGAGATGTGGTCGGTGGTGACCGAGTCGCCGAGCTTCAAGAGCACCCGCGCACCGTCGATGTCGGTGACCGGCGACGGCTTGTCGGACATGCCGTCGAAGTACGGAGGCTTCCGCACATAGGTCGACTCCGAGTCCCAGGCGAAGGTCTTGCCCTCGGGGGTGGGCAGCGATTGCCACTGGGCATCGCCGGCGAAGACGTCTGAGTAGTCGTCGGCGAACATCTCGGAGGTGATCGCGGTGGCGATCACGTCCTCGATCTCCTTGGCGGTCGGCCAGATGTCCTTCATGAACACGTCGTTGCCGTCGGTGTCCTTGCCGAGCGGGTCGTTGAACAGATCGACGTCCATCGAGCCCGCCAGGGCGTAGGCGACCACCAGCGGCGGCGAGGCCAGGTAGTTCATCTTGATGTCGGGGTTGATCCGGCCCTCGAAGTTCCGGTTGCCCGAGAGCACCGAGACGACGGCCAGGTCGTTGTCGTTGACGGCCTTGCTCACCTCGGGGATCAGCGGCCCGGAGTTGCCGATGCAGGTGGTGCAGCCGTAGCCGACCAGGTTGAAGCCGAGCTTGTCGAGGTAGGGCGTGAGACCGGACTTCTCGTAGTAGTCCGAGACGACCTTGGAGCCCGGCGCCAGCGTGGTCTTGACCCACGGCTTGCGCCGCAGGCCCTTCTCCACGGCCTTCTTGGCCAGCAGGGCCGCCCCGATCATCACCGACGGGTTGGAGGTGTTGGTGCACGAGGTGATGGCCGCAATGGTCACCGCGCCGTGGTCGAGTTCGAACGAGGTGCCGTCGGCGAGCGTGACCTGGGCCGGGTTGCTGGGACGACCGGCAGCGCCGGTTCCAGCGGCAACGTGCCCTGCGGGCGGCGCCTCACCGTGACCGTTGTGCGGGGTGTCGGAGGCCGGGAAGGACTCCTCGACGTTCTCGTCGTACCCGGTGGTCTGCTGCTCATCGGTCGAACCGGTGTCCACATAGTCACCCAGGGCGACCCGGAAGGACTGCTTGGCCTCGGAGAGCGAGACCCGGTCCTGGGGGCGCTTGGGGCCGGCCAGCGATGGGACGACGGTGGCCAGGTCGAGTTCGAGCTTCTCGGAGAAGCGCGGCTCGGCAGCCGGGTCGTGCCACAGGCCCTGCTCCTTGGCGTAGGTCTCCACCAGGGCGAGCTGCTCGGCGGGACGACCGGTGAGCTTGAGGTACTTGATGGTCTCCTCATCGATCGGGAAGACCGCGATCGTGGAGCCGAATTCGGGGCTCATGTTGCCGATGGTGGCGCGGTTGGCCAGCGGCAGGGCCGAGACGCCAGGGCCGTAGAACTCCACGAACTTGCCGACCACACCGTGCTGGCGCAGCATCTCGGTGATGGTGAGCACCAGGTCGGTGGCGGTGGCGCCCTCGGGGAGGTCGCCGTTGAGCTTGAAGCCCACCACGCGCGGGATGAGCATGGAGACGGGCTGGCCGAGCATGGCCGCCTCGGCCTCGATGCCGCCGACTCCCCAGCCGACCACGCCGATGCCGTTGACCATCGTGGTGTGCGAGTCGGTGCCGACACAGGTGTCGGGGTAGGCCAGAAGCTCGCCATCAACCTCGCGGGTGAAGACCGTGCGGGCCAGGTGCTCGATGTTGACCTGGTGGACGATGCCGGTGCCGGGCGGGACGACCTTGAAGTCGTCGAAGGCGCCTTGGCCCCAACGCAGGAACTGGTAGCGCTCACGGTTGCGCTCGTACTCGATCTCGACGTTGCGCTCGAAGGCCTCGGGGGTCCCGAAGACGTCGGCGATCACCGAGTGGTCGATGACCATCTCGGCCGGTGCGAGCGGGTTGATCTTGGCGGGGTCTCCCCCGAGATCGGCCATCGCCTCACGCATGGTCGCGAGGTCGACCACGCACGGAACGCCCGTGAAGTCCTGCATGATCACGCGTGCCGGCGTGAACTGGATCTCCTTGCTCGGGTCCGCATCGGCGTCCCAGCCGGCGATCGCCAAGATGTCATCGGCGGTGATGTCGGCACCGTCCTCGGTGCGCAGCAGGTTCTCCAGCAACACCTTCAGGCTGAACGGCAGGCTGGCGACGTCGACACCGTCACCGGTGACCGCGTCGAGGCGGAAGATCTCATAGCCCTTCCCGTCGACCTCGAGCGTGCTCTTCGCCCCGAAACTGTCCTTGCTGGCCACTGCTCACCATCTCCTCGTCGTTTGCTGCCTACATCCTGCCGCACACAATGTCTCTTGATATCAAGATACATGATGATGGGAAAATCGCCGACACCGCGGCGACCCAACGGGCCGGTCCGACTCAGTCCAGGCGCCGCGGTTCGAGGCGGGTCTCGACGACTCCCCCGTCGGCTCGGCGCTCGACGATGTATGCCGCGGCACCCGGGCGATCCGAGACGGCCTCGACCAGTTCGGTGCCCCGGTAGACCAGGCCCACGCCATCGTCGGTGGCGTGCGAGGTCGGGAGAATCTCGTCGCCGACCAGTTTGTGCAACATCGGGCGGCGGTGGTCCTCGGAGTCGTAGTGCACCCCACTGCCGAAGGGCAGGAAGCCGAGACCGGGTGGCGACCCGCGCAGTTCGCGCCCATAACTGTCGGTCGGACCACCCTGGTACCAACAGATGGAGCCCGCCGAGACGCCGGCGAGAACCACTCCTGCCTCCCAGCACTCGCGCAGGATCTCGTCGAGACCGTGCACCTTCCAGACCGCGAGCAGATTGGCCACCGAGCCACCGCCGACCCAGATCACGTCCTGATCGAGCAGGAACGACCTGATGTCGAGCACGTTGGGCATCGGGAACAGTTCGAGATGCCGGGCCCGGACCTCCGAGCCGGCGAAGGCGCGGTAGTAGCAGGCGATGCCGTTGAGTGAGTCACCGCTGGCGGTCCCCAGGTAGCAGAACCTCGGTCGCTCGGGGTTGCCCGCCAGTGCGATCGCATGCTCGATCAGCGGCCCCCGCCGCCACTGGAATGCTCCGACGTCCTCGGGCACGAACCCGCCTGAAGTGGCCAAAATATGCACACCTCGACCCTAGAAGCAGCCGCGTTCTCGCGCCCTATGAGCCGCTGCCTCACTTTTATGCAACGGCGACGGTTCCGGCCCTACGCTGACCCCATGCCTGCGCTGGTTGCCAAGCTACGGGTACCGGCCGCTAGCCGAGCGCTCGTCCCGCGCGCACGCCTCACCGACCTGCTGCCCCAGACCGCCGCCGCCCCCGGCGAGGCGGCGCCTCGGCTCGTGCTCGTGGCAGCGCCCGCCGGCTTCGGCAAGACCACGCTCCTCACCCAGTGGGTTCATGCCACCGTCAGTCCGAGCAGCACCAACGCGGCGAGCAACTCCACCTCGCACATCGCGTGGTTGTCGCTGGACGCCGAGGACTCCGACCCCCGCCGCTTCCTCGGCCATCTCATTGCAGCGCTTCAGGCTCCAGCGCTGGCCTCCGCGCCGGACGCCCCCGACTTGGGCCGCGACGCGGCCCAGGTGCTCGAGGCCGACCCGGTGCGGATCGAAGACGTCCTCGTCAGCCTCATCAACGACCTCGATGCCCGTGCCGGCCGCACGGTCATCGCTCTGGACGACTACCACGTCATCGGGAACACACAGGTACACGAGGCGATGGCGTTCCTGCTGGACAACCTTCCTCCCCAGGTCACCCTGGCCATGACGACCCGTGCCGACCCGCCGCTGCCTGTGGCGCGCCTGCGCGCCCGTGGTCAGCTCGTCGAGGTCCGCGCCAACGACCTCCGTTTCACCCCCGAGGAGGCCACCCAGTTCCTCACCGGCTCCATGGGGCTCCACCTCGACCCTGCCCACGTGACGGCCCTCGGTGAACGCACCGAGGGATGGGCCGCCGGCCTGCAGCTCGCGGCACTTTCAGCGCGCACCCGCGGCGACGACGAACGTGAGGTGGCGCGGTTCGTGGAGTCGTTCTCCGGCAGCCACCGATTCGTTCTGGACTACCTCCTCGAGGAGGTGCTCGGCCGACAGACCGAGGACGTCCGCACGTTCCTCCTGGCCACCTCCGTCCTCACCCAGCTCACCGCCGACCTCTGCAACGCCGTCACCGGACGCACCGACAGCCAGTCCGTGCTCCAACGGCTCGAGGCAGACGGCTTGTTCGTCATCTCGCTCGACGAGGAGCGGCGCTGGTTCCGCTACCACCACCTGTTCGCCGATGCACTCCGAGCCCGAGTGCCCGGCGACCTCCCCGGACGCACGGACGCCTTGCATGCCGCAGCCGCCCAGTGGCTGGCCGACGCTGGGATGCTGACCGATGCCATCCACCACGCACTCGCCGGGAACGACCACCGCCAAGCCGCCGACCTGATCGAGCTCGCCCTCGGCGACCAACGACGGCGACGTCAGGACCCCACTCTGGGCGAATGGGCCAGCCGCCTCGACCCCGACGTCGTGCGCGACCGGCCACTCCTGGCCGCGTTCGTTGCTTGGAGCCGCCTTGCCCGAGGAGACGTGGACGGCGTCGAACCGTGGCTCGATGCGGCCGTGGCCAGCATGGATACGCACGAGCCCACGTCCTTTCCCCAGAGCCGGGCGCTCGCGTCCGCGGTCGCCGACCGCGACGCCGAACTACGACGGTTGCCGTCGATGGTCTCGGTGTACCGAGCGGCGGTCGCGCAGGCCCGCGGCGACACCGACGGAACCGTGGCCCACGCCCGCCACGCTCGGATGCTCGCCGCACCCACCGACCACTTCTCCCGCGGCGCCGCCGCCGGGTTCCTCGGCCAGGCCGCCTGGGCCGCCGGTGACCTCGAGACCGCCGTCGACACGTTCACCGACGCCGTCGCCAGTCTCGAAGCAGCGGGGATGCGCGACGACGCCCTCGGATCCACCGTGGTCCTCGCACTGATGTGGGTGGGTCGTGGCCAACCTCACCGGGCACGAGCCCTGTTGGAGCGCGCCTTGGCGGACGCAGCGGCCGAGTCCGGTCCGCCGCGATCCGCCACGGGTGATCTGCACGTCGGACTCGCCGCGGTCCTGTGCGAACAAGGGGAGCTCGAGGCAGCCGAGCACCACCTCCACACCGCACGCGGCCTCGGGGACCGTGCCTCGCTGCCGGAGAACAGGCATCGCTGGTTCGTCACGGCCGCGGCTGTACGCCGCGCCCGGGGCGACCTCGACAGCGCAGTCGCACTGCTCGACCAGGCGCAGGCGCTCTACTTGCCCGGCTACTTCCCCGACGTGCGCCCGGTCGCAGCCACCCGGGCCCGAGTCTTGATCGCCATGGGACGCCTCGAGGACGCCCGCGACTGGGCCCGCGTCCGGGGACTCGCCAACCCGGGCGAGCCGGACACGGGTGCACCCGTGCCGTACCTCCGCGAGCACGACCTCCTGACCCTCGTGCGACTGCGGTCGGCACAGGGTGCGCACGCCGAGGCCAAAGCGCTCGCGAGCCGGGTCCTCGACGCCGCCGCGTCTGCGGCACGGGAGGGAAGCATCCTCGAAGCCCGCCTCACCCGCGCCCTGGCCCACCAGGCCGCCGGAGACCTCGACCTGGCAGCCGTCGACCTGGCGGCGGCCCTCACCCTCGGAGTTCCCGCCGGGTACCGCCGGCTGTTCCTCGACGAAGGCGCCGCGGGCCACGGGCTCCTTGCTCACGTGGCTACTCAGGGCCCACCCGAGGCAGGCGACTACACCCGGCAGCTCCTCGCAGCCGCCTCGGGTCCCGGTACACCCACCTATCGAGACGACCCCGGACTCGCCGGTCCCTCATCCGGGGACCCTGGGCTGAGCGACCGGGAACTCGACGTGCTCCGGCTTCTCGACTCGGAACTCACCGGTCCCGAGATCGCGCGACACCTGTTCGTGTCGGTGAACACGCTGCGCACCCACACCAAGAACGTCTTCACCAAGCTCGAGGTCAACACCCGGCGGGCCGCGGTTCGACGAGCGAGCGAACTCGGCCTCCTCTGACCAGCCGCACACATCACCAACCCGGTCACATCACATGGTGATGTGCGCTCACCACGTCGATCCCTAGCGTCCGCGACATCGCCAGGCAGCCGCCCGGCACCGGACTCCAAGGACACGACATGACGACCACCACCACGAGCAGCATCACGAGCGGCCGGCTCACCGTCGCCGCCGGCGCGTGCGCCGCCACCGCCGGAGCCATCTTCATCGCCGTCCAGGTCGGACATCCCGCCAACGACACCTTCACCACCGAGACCGGCCAGTGGGTCGCCCGGAGCACGGCGAAGATGGCCATGGCCGCCCTCGCACTGGCGGGCATCACCGGGCTCTATCTCCGCCAGCACCGGCAAGCCGGCATCCTCGGGCTGGTCGGCTACCTCGTGTTCAGCATCGGGTACCTCGCGATGTTCAGCGTCGAGGTCATCGCGGCCATCGTCCTCCCCGCACTCGTCGACTCCCAACCCGGCTTCGTCAACGACGCCATCGCAGCCGCCACCGGCGGCACCCCCGCCGGGGACATCGGCGCGCTTCAGACGCTGTTCAACGTCGCCGGCGTCGGCTACCTGTTCGGTGGGCTGCTCTTCGGTATCGCCCTGTTCCGCGCCCGGGTCCTGCCGCGCTGGGCGGCCGCTCTCCTGGCCGTCAGCACCGTCGCCACCGCGTCACTGGCTTTCCTGCCCGACTCGTTCAGCCGTCCGATGGCCGTCCCTGAGGCGGTCGCCCTCATCGGCCTCGGTGTCGCCCTGTGCCGCAACCCCGTCGACACCACGGCTGCCGCCACAACCGGGACGGGCTCGTACGTGCCCGCGGGCCGGTGAGCGGCGCCGCGACCAGTGCGTCGACAACGTCGACCAGTCGGCCCTCGGGGGCCGGCTGGCCGGTGGCCGCCCTGGTGCTCCTCTCCGCCATCCCACTGAGCGCAGGAACTCTGCGCCTCGTCCAGCTCAGCGGCGGACCGGACGTGATGCCGGCCGACGACCGGTTCACCGGGTTCCCCGTCGCTCTCGTCCTCCACATCGTCGGCTCGGCCTGCTTCGCGCTCTTCGGCATCGGGCAACTTCTCACCCGCTTCCGGCGTCGACACCGCACCTGGCACCGTCGCATGGGCCGCATCCTCGTTCTCGCGGGCCTCGCGGTTGTCGGGTCCGCCCTGTGGCTGACTCTCGGCTACCCACCCCACCCGGGCACCGGCCCTGTCCTGTTGGCATCCAGGGTGGTGGTCAGCCTCGCGACGGGGACCTTCCTGGTCCTCGGGTTCACCGCCGTGCGTCGCCGCGACATCACCGCCCACCGCGCGTGGATGATTCGCGCCTACGCCCTGGCCCTCGGCGCCGGCACTCAAGCGTTCACCGAGGGCGCCACCGAAGCCTTCGTCGGTGTCGGCGAGCTCAGCGGCGACGTGGCCAAGCTCGCCGGTTGGCTCATCAACCTCGCCATCGCCGAGTGGGCAATCCGCCGGCCCGCCCGCGACCGGCGACGCAGCAGCGCCCGGCGCGTCACCGCCGCTGGTGCCCGATGAGCGCCACCGACGCCCTCGCTTATGAGGTGCGCGTCCGCGGCCACCTCGACGACCACTGGAGCAGCTGGCTCGGCGGCGCCACCATCACCAGGAACGAGGATGGAACCAGCACGCTCACCGGCACCGCCGACCAGTCGCAGTTGCACGGAGTCCTCACAGCACTGCGCGACGTCGGAGTCGAGCTTCTCCATCTGAACACCCTCGACCCCGCGAGCCGAGTCTCTGCCTTGAACCGGCCCCTGCTCACCGACCGGCTCACCCTGCGTCCCGCCACCCTCGCCGACGTCGAACCGACCTGGAACTACCGTCGTCTGGACGAGGTCAACGAATGGCTCACCGGCTGCCCCGCCACTCTCGACGGGTATCGCAGCCTGTTCACACGGCCCGACCGGCTCGCCACCACCGTCATCGTGGAACTGCGCGCCGGCACCGTCATCGGTGACTTCATGCTCCGCCGGCACGACGCATGGGCCCAGGCCGACGCCGCCGAGCGTGCCGTCGGACAGCAGGTCGAGCTCGGCTGGGTCCTGGACCCCGGCCACACCGGCCACGGGTACGCCACCGAGGCGGTCCACGAGCTGCTGCGCCACAGCTTCGAGGACCTCGGGGTCCACCGGGTCACCGCCGATTGCTTCCTCGCCAACCAAGCCTCCTGGCGCCTGATGGAACGCCTAGGCATGCGTCGCGAGGCCCACACCCGCCGCGACGCATTGCACCAATCCGGGCAGTGGCTCGACTCCCTCAGCTACGCCCTCCTCGCCGACGAATGGCCACCCGCGGCAGGCTCCGCGGACGGGGGCCGTCGCGCTTGAGTGCCGCTGCCGGGAACCACTCAGTGCAGATGCATATGGGCTGCGTTGGCCTTCCCTGCCGGCATCCACACGGCGGCAACCGCGGCGAATGCCACAGCGATCGCGGTGATGGCCATCGACCCGCGGGAGTAGGCCTCGACCACGCCGGACGCGGCGGTGAGGTTGCCCGCCGTGCCGGCGACGGCGGACAGGACGGCCACGCCGAGTGCTGCTCCGACCTCGTGCCCGGTCATCAGGAACCCCGATGCCATGCCGGCGTGCTTGGCCGGGATGCCGTTCAACGCGGTGCCGGCCACGGCGGCGAACACGAGGCCCGCACCCAGCCCTACGAGGCACAGCCCGGGCAGGATTCCGCCGACGTAGGAAGATGTCGAGTCGGCACGGGAGAGGAGCAGACCTCCGCCGGAGACGATGGCCAGCCCGATGGCGGCGATGGTTCGCACCGGGAGGTGCGCACTGGCGTGGGCGGCGAGGTGGGTGCCGACGACGAGGGTCACGGCGAGCGGGAGGAACGCGAGGCCCGACTCCACGGCGGAGTAGCCGAGGGCCGTCTGCCCGAAGATCGACGTCAGGAACACCACCGCCATGAGCAGGCCGGTGATGCCCATCATCACGGTCGTACTCGAGACCAGGCTCGAGAGCTTCCAGGTGTGGGGGGGCACCAGCGGCTGGGTGGCCCGACCCTCGATGAAAACGAACGCGACCATCAGGATCCCAGCGACGCCCAGGCCGACAGCGGTCTGGACCGAGGCCCAGCCCTGGGACTCCACGCGAGCCAGGGTGAACATCAAGGTGGCCAGCGAACCGACGCCGACCAGGGCCCCGGGGACGTCGAACTCGGCCAGCTCAGCAGGACCCTTCTGGTCCTTCGCGACGACGTGGAAGGTGGCGGCGATCGCGAGCACGCCGATCGGCACGTTGATCCAGAAGATCGCCTCCCAACTGGCCCACGTGGTGAGGACGCCGCCCAGGGCGACGCCGAGCGCGATGCCCAGACCGCCGATGGCCCCCCAGAGGGCAAGGCCCCGTGCCTTCTGAGTGCCCGTGTAGGTGGTGCTGATGATGGAGAGTGCCGCCGGCGTCATGAGGGCTGCGGCAGTTCCCTGGGCCGCGCGGCCTCCGATGAGCTCGGCCGCGCCGCCGGCGAAACCAGTGAACAACGAGGCCGTGGTGAACAACGTGAGGCCGGTGAGGAACACCGTACGACGTGAAATCAGGTCCGCGATCCTCCCCCCGAGGAGCAGGCAGCCCCCGGACAGCAGGAGGTAGGCGGTGACGACCCATTGCAGGTCGCTGCTGCCCAGCCCGAGCTCGCGCCCGATGGTCGGCATCGCGGTGTTGACGACGGAGATGTCGATGACGACGAGGACCTGTGCCACGAGCGCGACGATCATCGGGCCCCAGGGTCGCGTGTCGGTGTGGGCGTCTGTCTCGACGGCGGAGCCGTGGTGTCCGTGCATGAGTTCCTCCGGTAGTGAGCGCTGGGCGGCGCGGTTGGGGTGGGTGCTGGTGCCGTGAGGTCGAGACTGCAAGAGAAGCGACCTGGTCGCCCCGGTCACATGGCCGGGGATTGACGGGTCATGAGTGAGGCCGCGCGAGCGTCGCTCCCACCGCAGCGGTGAGTAGCGAGACGACCGCGGCTGCGGTGAATGCTGCGGAGAAACCCGCGGCGTCGAGGGCGCCCTCGACCGGACGACCGGACGAGATGCCGATGACGACGAACGCGGCCGTCCCGAGTGCGCCACCCACCTGCATCGAGGCGCCGGCGAGCCCGGAGGCCAGACCGGTGTGGGTGGCGGGCACCGCAGAGGCAATGACCATGGTGGTGGGGGTGAAACTGAGGGCGACGCCCGTCGCGACCAGGAGCAGTCCCGGGAGGACGGCGAGGATGTATGCGGATCCGGTTGGCGCGTTGGCCAGCCAGAGGTGCCCTGCGGCGAGGACGACGAGCCCCAGGACCATGCTGCGCACCGGTCCGATAGCGCCCAACACTCGTGGCAGCACGCTCCACGAGACGGCGAACCCCGCCAGGGACGTGGGGAGCATGGCGAAGCCTGCCTGTTCCGGAGACATCGCGAGGACCTGCTGGAAGTAGAGCGCGATCAGGACGAAGGTCGAGGCGCGAGACGCCCCGCCGAGCAGCGCGACGGCAGTTGCGGTGCGAAGCATGCGCGACCGGAAGAGCTCGACTGGGACCAGCGGGTCCGCGTCCCGGCGCTCGATGGCAATGAACGCCGCCATCAGGACCATCGAGACGGCGAACAGTCCGACGACCCGCGGGGATGTCCAGGCGTGGTCGACGGCATCGACAGCACCGTGCACGAGGGTGATCACCGCCCCGGTCACAGCGGCAGCTCCCGCCCAGTCGACGGTACGTCGAGCACCCGACGGGTCCTCCACCAGCACTCGCCGGGCCAGGGCAATGGCGGCCAGGGAGATGGGAACCGTCACCAGGAACACGGCCCGCCACCCCACGGTGCCGGCAAGCACTCCCCCGCTCACGACGCCGGTGGCACCACCCAGCGTCGACGCAGCACCCCACGCCCCCATGGCCCGGGCACGGTGCGCGGCAGGGAACGTGGCCAGCAGCAGGGACATGGCCGCAGGACTCAGTCCGGCCGCACCGACCCCCTGCACGACGCGGCCCAGGATCAGCAGCTCCTTGTTGACCGCCGTGGCTGCGATGAGGGTGCCGACTGTGAAGAGGGACGCCCCAACGACGAAGACGCGGCGGCGACCGAAGATGTCTGCGACCCGGCCCGACAGCAGCAGCAGCCCCGCGAAAGCGAGGATGTAGGAATTCACGACCCAGGTCACGGCCGCCGGACTGAAGCCGAGCTCGGACTGGATCGAGGGCAACGCGACGTTGAGGATCGAGGTGTCGAGCATGACGAGGAACTGAGCGGACACCAGCAGGCCGAGCGCGACCCGGTCCCGTCGCGTCATCGTCACTGTTGTGATGGACGAAGAGGTGGTTTCCGTGGTCTTCATGGATGTGTCCTCACGCGGCCAGTCGGGGCAGGGGGGCGTCGAACCGGGCTGCCCGGGCGGTACCGCATCGGGGGCAGTGACGGCCTTGCACCAGATCCATGTCCTGACCGCACCAGCAGACGTCGGTGGTTTCGCCCGCTGGGGGCCGCACCTGCGTCGTGTCCGAGATCGTCGAGATCCTGTCCATCGTCCTCACCGCCTGGGTCGTTGTTGCCTGATGCCTGAACGGTGCCGCTGCACCTCGTCGGTCGAACCGGTCGAATGGCCGGGTTCCACGTGGTTGGCGTGGGTTCAGCGCGTGGTGACGGGAGTCCCGGTGCGGACCGCCCTGACGACGGAGGTGATCGCCTGCACGGACGCCGCAGCTCCGCCCGGGTCCTCAACGATGCCTGCGTGGCTGGTGGCGGCCTCGCGGGTGACGGCGTCGCTGGACAGCTCTGCCATGTGCTCCTGTGCCTGGGTCCAGCCATCGGTGTCGCGGGCGTTCTCCGCGCTGGTGAGCACCACCAGCGGTCGGTCACCGAGAGTGGTGAGCGCCCGAGCCTGCTCGAACACCACGGGGAGCATCGAGAGCTCGTCGCGGGCGTTGCGCCCGGCGCGGGGCGTCGCCGACATAGCGTTCACGGGCGCCGCGTCGTCGGCGGTAAGGTGCGAACCGGCCAGCGCCGCTCCGAGCCCGAGCCGCGCCAGCGTGGGCATGACGCCGTAGGCGCGCCGCATCATCGCGTACTGAGTGGGGTAGCTGGGGATGGCGGTGAACTGCTCGGGGCTGGTGCTGTCCAACAGCACCATGCCCGCCACCTCGCCGGAGTAGTTGGCGGCGTACGTCATCGCGTAGGGGCCACCGATCGAGTGGCCCACCAGGACGAACGGGCCCGACTCCCCGGCGGCCGCGAGCAGCGCGTGGAGGTCCTCGGCGGCAGCGATGCCGTCCTGGGGGTGCTCGTCGTCGTCGCTCCAGCCCTGACCCGCGCGGTCGTAAGCACAGACTCGCGTCGTGGGGGCGACCCCGTCGAGGATCCGGGCCCATGACCCGGAGAACTCGCCGAGGCCGCTGATCAGCACAACGGTCGGCTGGCCCTGGCCACGGCAGTCGAGATGAAGGTCGTGGTCACCCAGGGAGTGGATGGCGCCCGGCGCCGGATAGGTGTCGGCGAAGGAGTCGGTTCCGATGTTCCTGACGCCGGCGCCCACGGAGGCGACGGCGAGGAGGACCAGCGCGACGGTGACCAGCCAGCGACCGGGCCCCCTCAGGTCCCGCCGCATCCGGACGTACGTCCACACGCTCAGTGCCAGAGCGAGGGGTGGCCACACCCACGTGAGCGTGGTCATCGTGTGGTCCGAGGGCGCCGCTGCCATGAGGACTGCGCCCGTGGACGCCATCGCGACCGCCGGGAGGGCGTCCGTGAGGAGCGCACGCGGAGCATCGCCCAGCCGAGGCCGAACCCCAGCAGCGTCGCCCCGGCCGTCACGCCTTCGGTGGCGCCCGGGAGAACCAGCATCGTCATGAGGGCCGCGGCCACAGCGCCAACTGCCATCGATGCGAGGACGGCGCCAGTGGGAGGTCGGACTCCGGGGCGCGTGAGGTTCGATCGGACCCGGCGGTGGACGTCGATGCTCATGGACTTCTCGCTCTCGCAGTGGTGGGTGGTGTCACTGCGGTCGAGAGTGGTCGGTCGGACGGAGGGTCACCCCGGTCAGATGGCCGGGATGTGTCGGTCAGGGCGGCGAGCGACTCAGCCCAGGTCGAGCCTGGCCAGCTCGCCGCGCGAGGTGACACCTGCCTTGGCGAAGACGTTGCGCAGGTGGAAGGCCACCGTGCGCGGAGAGATCCAACACTGCGCGGCCACGTCCTTGTTGGACATGCCCGAGCTGACGAGTTGGGCGATCTTGAGCTCCGTCGGCGTGAGCTGCAACAGGGTCGAGGGGTCGCGCTTGCGCGCCGTCTCTCCCGAGGCCCGCAGCTCCGAATCCGCCCGCGAGGCCAGCCACTGGGCGCGGACGTCGTGGAAGGTCTCGAGGGCGCGACGCAGGTGGATGCGGGCGTCCACTCGCCGTTGGCTGCGGCGGAGCCACTCCCCGTACGCCAGTTCGACGCGCGCCATGTCCAGAGGTCGACGTCCGGCCGCAGCTTCCGACAAGGCGCGCTCGAACATCAGCTCGGCATCGACGTCGGCCGTGAGCGCCTTGCCGAACGCCACGGCGGAGAGCGCCCACGGGCGACGGGTGGCCTCGGCGAAGGCGGCGAGTTCCTCGGCCCAGGCTCGCGCCGTCGCGGCCTCACCGGCACGGACGGCGGCCTCGATCCGTTCGATGGCCGAGAGGCGCTCGAGCACCGGCATCCTCATGCGGCCGAGCTGGTGGAAGGCGCCGGAGGCGTCTCCCGCGCTCGCCGCGCGTGTGCCCATGGCCCACCGCGTCAGGTCGTGAACCGGATCCGCCATGATGCCAAGCGGATGCGCTGCGACCAGCTCCTCCAGTCGCCGCAGCAGGTCGTCGTAGTCGTCCCGGTCCTGCTGGGCAGCCAGGAGAACGAGCCAGGCGATCGGCAGCGCCGTCACCGCGGGTTGGCCGATGCTCGTGCCCAGGGCTACCGCTTCCTCGGCACTGACTCGCAGGGCAACGTGGTCTCCCCTCGCCCAGTGTCCGAAGCAGAGCCGCTGAAGGCAGTAGATCACCGCGGTGGCGGCGCCCACCTCCCGCGCGCGCGAGAGGGCGAAGGAGTAGAACTGCTGCTGCCGGTCGTCGTCCCCGAGTTGAAGTGCGGCGTTGCCGAGGTTCCACAGCACGTCGCGATCGTCGACAGCGGCACCGATCTCGAGGGCGACGTCGAGCGCATCCGCTGCGGCTCCCCAGTCCGCATCCGCAACCAGGGTCATTGCCACGAGCATCTGCCGCAGGCACCGTGTCCGCGGAGAGCGGTCCGCGGTGGTTGCCTTCAAGAGCTCATCGGTGTGCATCGGCGTACCGCTGTCGGCACCGAAGGTGCGCATCACGGCCGCGGCGACGCCGATATCCAGAGCTCGGACCGGGTCGGCAGGCAGCACCGCGTGCGCGGCGTCCACGAAGATGCGGTGCGCCTCCGGGGCCGAGCCGATGTTGACCTCGATGTGCCCGCGCAACCGTGCCTCGTCACACAGCAGGAGTGCGTCCTCCGTGCCCTCCCTGGCTGTGCGGAGCAGGAACCGCGCGCGCGCCGCCTGTCCGCAGGCCCAGGCGCTGCGTGCCGCCGCGAAGCTCAGGTGGGCGCGCCGTACGGCGTCGGTGGACAGTTCCGCCGCCCGCTCGTAGGCCGCCAGTGCCGCGACGTGGCCACCACGCCGTTGCGAGCACTCCCCCACGCCCTCGAGGGCACCGACCAGTTCGAGGAAGCGGTCGGCGACCTCGCGCTGGGATTCGGTGAAGCCGTGCCGGTCACGCTCGATCGCCCGGCGCTGGGCCCCGAACGGCAGGTCCGTCAACCCCTGCAGGACGACGGTACAGTCCGTGCGTCGCGTCAGCTCGCGCAGTGCGGGCGCGACCATCAGCAGGTCGTCGAGATGCGAGCTGGAGCCGGTCCAGCCGACCGTGAGGCGATCGCCCCGTCGCGGGCGGCAGCGCCAGTCGTCGGGCTCGACGGTGTTCGGCAGCACGACGACCGGCTTCCCGGTCGGCTCGAGCCATTCGCGCAGCGGCTCGGTCGAGACGACGATCGTGTCCGCGTGCTCGATCATCGTGCC
>JBFIDC010000039.1:0-16105 GCA_041581495.1 Nocardioides sp.
CCGCCGGGAAGCGGTCCTCGGGACCCAGTCGGTAGTCCACCGCCAGGACCCGCACCCCCGAGGTCTCCGAGAGGAAGCGGCAGGCGGGGTCGTGGCTGTCGAGGTCACCGTGCATGAACCCGCCACCGTGGAAGAAGACCAACAGGGCACCAGGGATGGGGGTGGAGGGCACATACAGCCGTGCGGGGCGATCGCCGGCGACCAGGTCGCGCACGCTGCCGATGGGTTGGCGTCCCCCGGAGAGTTGGGTGTGGTGCCGGATCGCCTCGCGGGCCTCGTCCATCGGCAGCGTCTCGGCGCCGACCTCACGGGCCAGGCGCTGCAGGCGCAGCATCAAGGCGACGTCGGTGGCGAGGGTCTGGCCGTCGAGGACGATCGGTCGTCCCGCCAGCAGGCGTTGCACCCGCGAGGGCAGCGCCATCGCCGATTCGAGTCCGATGCGTTCCACGGTGCTCAGCAGGCTCACCCTGGCAACCTATCGAGTCGCCGGTTCCCGGCCGCTGGATCCCCTTTGTTGGGGCTGTGTTCACCTCGCGATGAAAGACTGGATCCATGACGCTGGACTCGCACGTGGACGACGAGCCGTCAACCCCTGAAGACGTCTTCGACGTCGACCCGCCCTACGCTCCCGTGCACGACGACACCACCGACCTCGCCGCGGCCCAGGTCGAGAAGTTCGAGGACCGGTTCCTCGACCGGGAACTGTCGTGGTTGCGGCTCAACCAGCGCGTCCTCGAACTCGCCGAAGACCGTTCGCTGCCGCTGCTCGAACGCGTCAGGTACGCCGCGATCTTCACCAGCAACCTCGACGAGTTCTTCATGGTCCGGGTGGCCGGCCTGAAACGTCGGATCGTGGCGGGCGTGGCCGTCAAGGCCGCCTCGGGCCTGATGCCGCGCGAGGTCCTCGAAGGCATCTGGGCCATGAGCCGCGAGCTCAGCGAACGGCACGCGACCCTGTTCCGCGACGACCTCGTCCCCGCCCTGTCGGGCGCCGGCATCGAGTTGGTGCGCTGGGCCGACCTGGACCGCGACGAGCAGAAGTACTGCAAGAAGCTCTTCAAGGAGCGGATCTTCCCGGTCCTCACCCCGCTCGCCGTGGACCCGGCTCACCCCTTCCCCTACATCTCCGGCCTCTCGCTCAACATCGCGGTGGTGATCCGCAACCCGAAGTCCGACAAGCAGCACTTCGCCCGGGTCAAGGTGCCCCAGACGTTCTCTCGGTTCGTGCCGTTGGACAAGGAGCGGTTCGTTCCGCTCGAGGACGTGATCGGCGAACACCTCAAGCGCCTGTTCCCCGGCATGGAGATCCTCGAGGTGCACACCTTCCGGGTCACCCGCAACGAGGACCTCGAGGTCGAGGAGGACGACGCCGAGAACCTGCTGGCGGCCCTGGAGAAGGAACTGCTGCGCCGCAAGTTCGGCCCCCCGGTTCGCCTGGAGGTGGAGGAGTCGATCAGCGACTCGGTGCTCGAACTCCTGGTCTCGGAGTTGGGGGTCACCCAGGAGGAGGTCTTCCGGCTGCCGGGTCTGCTGGACCTGCGCGGCCTGCACGGGATCGCCGACCAGAACCGCGAGGAGCTCAAGTTCCCGGCGTTCGTGCCGACCACTCACGCCCTGCTCGCCGAGGTCGAATCGGCGGCGCCGGTCGACGTGTTCAAGGCCACCCGTCGCCACGACGTCCTGCTGCACCACCCCTATGACTCGTTCGCGACCTCGGTGCAGCGGTTCATCGAGCAGGCAGCGGCGGACCCGCACGTGCTGGCGATCAAGCAGACGCTCTATCGCACCTCCGGCGACTCCCCCATCATCGATGCGCTCATCGATGCCGCCGAGGCCGGCAAGCAGGTTCTGGTGCTCGTGGAGATCAAGGCGCGCTTCGACGAAGAGGCCAACATCCGCTGGGCCCGCAAACTCGAACAGGCCGGCTGCCACGTGGTCTATGGCCTGGTGGGTCTCAAGACCCACTGCAAGCTGGCGATGGTCGTGCGCGACGAACCCGACGGGATCCGCCGCTACACCCACATCGGGACCGGCAACTACAACTCCAAGACCGCGCGGATGTATGAGGACCTCGGGCTCATCACGACCGACGAGCGCATCGGCGAGGACGTCGCCCACCTGTTCAACAACCTGTCCGGCTGGTCGCGCAACGCCGAGTACGACCAGCTCCTGGTCGCCCCCGACCACGTGCGCAGCGGCTTGGTCGATCGCATCCACCGGGAGATCGAGCACCACCGGGCCGGTCGGCCCGCGCGCATCCGGATGAAGATGAACTCCCTGGTGGACGAACAGGTCATCGACGAGCTCTACCTCGCCTCCAACGCGGGAGTGCAGGTGCAACTGCTCACCCGGGCGATCTGCGCGTTGCGCCCCGGCGTACCGGGGCTGTCCGAGAACATCGAGGTGCGCTCGATCCTGGGCAGATTCCTCGAGCACAGCCGGGTCTACTGGTTCGACAACGGCGGCGAGCCGGAGGTCTACATCGGCTCGGCCGACATGATGCACCGCAACCTCGATCGCCGCATCGAGGTCCTGGTGCGACTGCCCGAGGAGCAACTCGTGGGGGCCGTCGGCGAACTCCTCGATCTCGCCTTCGCCGACGACATCTTGGCGTGGTCGCTGGGCTCGGACGGTGAATGGACCCGCAGCGAGGGGCCCGTGGACTACCAGGAGGCGCTGATCGAACGCCAGCGTGGGCGGCGTTCGGGCGGCTGAGCCTGGGGTCCGATCCGGCGCGGTTGCACGCTGCGGACCTCGCACCCCTAGGCTGTGCGTCGGCCCGCACCTTCACGCCAGGAGTACATATCTGTGGCCTTTCGCATCCGCCCAGTCGACACCGCCTTCTATGACTTGTTCACCGAGCAAGCCCGGCACCTCGTAGCCGGGGCCGGACTCCTCGCCGAGATGCTCGCCGAGGATGCTGACCACGCCGAGGTAGCCACCCGGATGCGCAACTCGGAGCACCTCGCCGACGAGACCACCCACGCGATCGTGCGGCGGGTGAACTCCACGTTCATCACCCCCTTCGACCGCGAGGACATCTATCGCCTGGCGTCGGGACTCGACGACGTGATGGACATGATGGACGAGGTCGTCGACCTGATCCTGTTGTACGAGGTCAAGACCCTTCCCCCCGAACTCTCCGAGCAGGTCCAGGTGCTCCAGCAGTGCGCCGACCTCACCGCCGACGCCATGCCGAACCTGCGGTCGATGAAGTCGCTGGAGGAGTACTGGATCGAGATCAACCGACTCGAGAACACCGGCGACAGGAATCACCGCCGCACGCTGGCCAAGCTGTTCTCGGGCGAGTTCAAGACCATCGAGGTGCTCAAGTTGAAGGACGTGGTCGAGGCCCTCGAGGGCGCGATCGACGCGTTCGAGACGGTCGCGAACATCGTCGAACAGATCGCAGTCAAGGAAAGCTAGGGCTGTCTCCGTGGACCTCGCGATCATCATCGCGGTCGTTGTTGTCGCCCTGGCCTTCGACTACACCAATGGCTTTCACGACGCCGCGAACGCCATCGCCACCTCGGTCTCGACCCGGGCGCTGACCCCGAGGGTCGCACTTGCCCTCGCCGCGGTGATGAACTTCGTGGGCGCGTTCCTCGGCCAGAAGGTGGCCACCACGGTCTCCGACACCATCGATCCGGGGACCGGCGCCCATGGGTTGGTGATCGTAATGGCGGGCCTGCTCGGCGCCATCACCTGGAACATGATCACGTGGTACTTCGGCCTGCCGTCCTCGTCGTCGCACGCGCTGATCGGCGGCCTGGTCGGTGCCGCGATCGCGGCCGGCGTCACCGTCTCCTGGGACACGGTGATCCAGAAGGTCGTCATCCCGATGCTGCTCTCGCCGATCGTGGCCTTCGCGGCCGGCTTCGTGGTGATGATCGCCATCATGTGGGGCTTCCGGAAGCGGAACCCGCACCGGTTGAACCGGGGCTTCCGGCTCGCCCAGACCGCTTCTGCGGCCGGCATGGCGCTGGGACACGGACTCCAGGACGCCCAGAAGACGATGGGTGTCATCTTCTTGGCGCTGCTCACCGGCGAGTACGTCTCCTCCGGGGACCCGCTCCCGATCTGGGTCATCGTCGCCGCCGCGACGGCGATCTCCGCCGGCACCTGGGCCGGCGGCTGGCGCATCATGCGCACCCTGGGGCGGCGCATCATCGAACTCGACCCGCCGCGCGGCTTCGCCGCCGAGTCGGTCGCGGCCAGCGTCCTCTACACGACCGCCTACGTCTTCGAGGCTCCCATCTCGACCACCCACACCATCACCTCGGCGGTGATGGGCGCCGGCGCCACCAAGCGGTTCTCCGCGGTCCGCTGGGGCGTGGTCCGCAGCATCCTCACCGCCTGGGTCCTCACCTTCCCCATGGCGGGCTCGGCCGCCGCCCTGGTCTACTTCGCGTGCCGGTTCGTCTTCCAGTTGCCCTGACCTTCGCGCCGACGGGCGGATAGTAAGTCACCTTTGGGTCCACTCTCGGACGGAATTTGGACCCAAAGGTGACTTACTATCGCGGTCGGCCCACCGGTAGCCGAGCAGTCGAGCGCGATCCCGGGGCGCGAGCGCCCGGCGGAGTGCAACGGTGTGGGTGGGCGTCCACCACGACGGCTGCTCGACCGACCACCTGCGTCGCGATGGGAGTTGCCCGTGGGCACGGGCCCGCGCCTCGTGCATCCTGCGAGCCAGCGCGTGCCGGTCGGCCAGGTGCGGCGCGAGGACGGTGAGGTACTCGAGACCGTGTCGGCGGAACCGTTCTTCCCGCCCGAGGTCCTGGGCGCGTTGGTTCAGCTGCAGGTGGTGCTTCCCGTCGTACTCGATGGCCAGGCCCGTCTCGGGATCGAACAGGTCCGGCGTGCCGATGTGTCTCCCGTGATCGTCGAAGACCGGCCGATTGAGCCAGGGTCTGCCGAGGCCGGCCTCGACCTCCCACGTCAGGGCGAGGATCACTTCGGGAGGCGACCACGCATTCTCATAGGCCAGCGCTGCTGCTCGACGGCACTGGGGTGCGCCGGTCCAGGCGGGGTGCTCGAGCGCGAAGTCCAGGAGTTCTTGGACCGAGACCAGGTCGGCGTACGCCGCCATCGACAACGCGATCGACGCCTGCGTCTGGTTCGGCGCGTGCCGCATCTCGAACCACACCGATCTGACGGCCGTGGTCAGGCGAAGGTGGTCGACCTCGATCAGGTGATGAGGGTCCAGGCCCTCGTGCGACAACGCGATCCCAGCCTGCGGCCGGGTCCGGCTCCCGCTCGTCGCCAAGGTGACCGGTCGTTCCAGGCCTGCGGCGCCTATCCCGTCGAACCAAGACGCCCCCTGCCACCGCAACGCCGCCCACCCGGTGACCCCACCGAAGTCGGGCAGTGCGGCCGACGCCTCGAGGATCCGCTGCTCAACGGTGCGTTCGACGCTGGCCGGCACGTAGCGTCCCCTGCTGGAACGACGCCAGCCATCGGTGCGCGCCATCTTGGGCGTGGGACCGCTCAGCCCCCGCGGGTCGCGGCGCACCGGCCTGAACAGTCCCGGGCGCGGGACCGCCGGGGACGACTGGCCGGGCCGGTCGGGCTGGTCGGGCCGGTCGGGCTGGTCGAGTTGGTCGGGCACGCCCCCACCTTGGAACAGGACGCCCCAGTCTCGTGCTGGCTATCCACAGCCCGCCCGAAGCGGATAGTAAGTCACCTTTGGGTCCAGTTTTCTGTGGAATCCGGACCCAAAGGTGACTTACTACCGGGCTCAGCCGAAGCGACCCGAGATGTAGGCCTCGGTGGCCTCGTTCTCGGGGTTGGAGAACATCTTCTTGGTGGAGTTGAACTCGACCAGGTGGCCCGGTTCGCCGGTGGCCTTCAGGTTGAAGAACCCGGTCTCGTCGGAGACCCGCGCGGCCTGCTGCATGTTGTGGGTGACGATGACGATCGTGTACTCGGACTTCAGTTCGTGGATCAGGTCCTCGATCGCCGAGGTCGAGATCGGGTCGAGGGCCGAGCAGGGCTCATCCATCAGCAGGATCTGGGGGCGGACGGCGATGGCCCGGGCGATGCACAACCGCTGCTGCTGACCACCTGAGAGGCCCATGCCCGGCTTGTTCAACCGGTCCTTGACCTCGTTCCACAGGTTGGCGCTGCGCAGCGAACGCTCGACGATCTCCTCGGCTTCGCTCTTCTTCATGCGCTTGGCGTTGAGACGGTTGCCGGCCAAGACGTTGTCGGCGATCGACATGGTCGGGAACGGGTTGGGCCGCTGGAAGACCATCCCGATCTGTCGACGCACGGCGACGGGGTCGACGTGCGGGTCATAGAGCGACTGGCCGTCGACGACGACCTTGCCCTCGACGCGGGCCCCCGGGATCACCTCGTGCATCCGGTTCAACGAGCGCAGCACGGTGGACTTGCCACACCCAGAGGGACCGATGAAGGCCGTGACTGAACGCGCCCGCACAGTCATGTTGACACCCTCGACGGCGAGGAAGTCGCCGTAGTAGATGTTCAGGTCTGAGATGTCGATGCTCTTGGCCATGGAAACAGTTCCCTCGATTTCAGATTGCACGATCAGCGGCCGGTCTTGGGCGCGAAGAACCCGCCCACGACCCGCGCGAGAATGTTGAGGATCATCACGAGCGTGACGAGGACGAACGCCGCCCCCCATGCGTAGTCGGTCATCTCCTCGGCGTACAAACCGGGCTCGGTGATGGAGTAGAAGATGAAGACCGGCAAGGTGGCCATCCGGTCCGAGAACGGATTGAGGTTCACCCCGGTGGTCAGCCCGGCGATGATGAGCAGCGGAGCGGTCTCACCCGCGACCCGGGCCACGGCCAAGGTGACCCCGGTGACGATCCCGGCCACCGCGGTCGGCAGGACGACCTTGGTGATCGTGCGCCACTTGGGGACACCGAGCGCGTAGGAGGCCTCGCGTAGCTCGTCCGGCACGAGCTTGAGCATCTCCTCAGAGGCGCGCACGACGATCGGGATCATCAAGACGGACAGGGCGACGGAACCACCGATCCCCATCCGGACACCCGGCCCGAAGATCAGCACGAACAGGGCGTAGGCGAACAGGCCGGCCACGATCGAGGGGATGCCGGTCATGACGTCGACCAAGAAGGTGATGACCCGCGCCACCTTGGAGCCCTTGCCGTACTCGACGAGATAGACCGCCGCCAGGACGCCGATCGGCACCGAGATGACGGTGGCCAGCCCGGTGATGATCAGCGTGCCCAGGACCGCGTGATAGATCCCGCCGCCCTCACCGAGGACGCCTCGCATGGAGTAGGTCAGGAACTGACCCGAGAGGATGCCGATCCCCTTGCTGGTCACCGTCCACACCAGCGAGACCAGCGGCACCATCGCCAGAGCGAAGGCCGACCACATCATCAACGTGGCGAACCGGTCGACCGCCTTGCGCGAACCCTCCACGAACCGGGACCACGTCGGGAGCCCGACCAGCAGGAGCAACCACGCGATGATCACAGCGGCGATCAGCGAGAAGCCGCCGATCACCGTCGTCAGCGCGCCACAGCCAAGAGCGATCACCGCAGCCAGCACCGGCGCTTGCCGCGGCAACTGACCGTGGATCAGAGGATCCGAGGCCGGAGGACGGATCGAGGTTTCAAGATCGGTCATCGGCTCAGCCCTTCACAAGACCACGGGCGGCGATGCTGCGCCCGATGAAGTTGACGGCGAACGTGATCAAGAAAAGCACCAGGCCCGAGAAGATCAGGGTCTCGATCTTGGATCCGGAAGCATTGCCGAAGTTGAGGGCGATGTTGGCCGCGATCGTCGAGGAACTCTGTTCGGCGGTGATGAGGTTGAAGGAGACCAACAGCGAGGGCGCCAGCACCAGCGCGACCGCCATGGTCTCGCCGAGTGCCCGGCCGAGTCCGAGGAGCACCGCCGAGATCATCCCCGACCTGGCGTAGGGGAACACCGCCAGACGGATCATCTCCCACCGCGTTGCCCCGAGCGCGTACGCCGCCTCCTGGTGCGTCAGCGGGGTCTGCGCAAAGATCTCGCGGCAGATCGCGGTGATGATCGGCATCGCCATCACGGCCAACACGATGCCCGCGGTGAACATGGTCCGACCCGAGTTGGGCACCGGCCCCTCGAAGAGCGGGATCCAGTTCGCATGCTCCTCGAGCCACTTGTAGATCGGCACCATGTTGAGGGCGAGGAACTGGATGCCCCACAAGCCGTAGACCACGCTGGGGATCGCGGCGAGCAGGTCGATGAGCCAGCCGAGGACCTTGGCGATCGGACGGGGGGCGTAGTGGCTGATGATCAGCGCCACTCCGATCGACAGCGGTGCCGCGATGATCATCGCGATCACCGAGGCCAGCAGCGTTCCGAACAACAGGGGCCACACGAAGCCCCAGATGCTGTCCTTGCCGTAGGCGGAGTTGCCCGAGTTGTCCAGGGCGGGCAGCCCTTGTTGCAGCAGGAACAGTCCGACGCCGGCGAGCACCAGCAAGATGATGATTCCGGAACCGCGGGCGATGCCGGCGAAGACCGCGTCGCCGACGCGGCCGGTCGAAGCCTGCGCCTCTCCGGCCACAGGCCCATCAGTCTGGGTCACACTCACCTGGTCTTCTCCACTCCCATGCTTGCTACCCCTGCACCATCGGGGAGCCAGGACCATACTGCGGCCCCGACTCCCCGATGGCTACGGGCGGTCAGCGATATCAGCTGGCGATCTGGTCGACGATCGCGAGCGCCTGCTCGGTCAGGCCCTCTGACAGCGGGGCCGAGCCGGCCTCCGCGGCCGCCTGGTCCTGACCCTCAGCGGAGAGGATGTACTCGGCGAACGCCTTCACCAGGTCCGCTTCCTCGGCACTGTCGTAGCTCGTGCAGGCGAGGAAGTAGGAGGTCAGCACGATCGGGTAGGTGCCGGCCTCCTGGGTGGTGTGGTCCAGGTCGAAGACGAGCTTGGTCTCGGTTGCCACGTCGGCGGCCGGGGAGACCTCGAGGATCTTTGCCGCGGCCTCGGCGGAGGGAGCCACGTAGTCGGACCCGACACCGATGTTGGCCTGGCCGAGGTCAGCGGTCTGGCTGGCGTCGGCGTAGCCGATGGAGTAGTTGGAGTTGGTGACGGTCTGCACGACACCGGAGGTGCCCTTGGCGCCTTCACCGCCGTACTCGGTCGGCCAGGTCTCAACGACGCCGGCGTCCCACACGTCGCCGGCGACGGCGTCGAGGTAGTCGGTGAAGTTCTCGGTCGTTCCGGACTCGTCGGAGCGGTGCACCGCGTTGATGCGCTCGCTCGGCAGGTCGGCCTCGGGGTTGTCCGCGGCGATGGCCGCGTCGTCCCAGGTCTTGATCTTGCCGGCCATGATGCCCGCCAACGTGGCCGGCTGAAGGTTCAGTTCGTCGACACCGGGAACGTTGTAGGCCACGGCGATCGGGCTGACGTAGCTGGGGATCTCGATGGCGGTGCCGCCGCAGCGCTCGTCGGCCGCCGAGAGTTCGCCCTCGTCGTCGGTCAGGTAGGCGTCGCTGCCGGCGAACGGGAAGGCGCCCGACACGAAGTTCTCGCGTCCGCCGCCCGAGCCGATCGGGTCGTAGTTGACCGTGACCTCGGGGTGCTTGGCCTGGAAGCCGACGGCCCAGGCGCCCATGGCTGCCTGCTGGGTGGACGCGCCACCGCCGCTGAGCTGACCGGACAGGGACCCGGTGCCGTCGCCGGAGTCATCGGACCCGCCCTCGTTGCCGGCCGAACAGCCGGTCAGAGCAAGCGCCAGCATGGCGACACCGGGCACGACGACCTTGCGAATCGACTTACGCTTCACAACTTCTCCTGTAGTTCTCGGGATTCGGCCCTGAGCATCAGCGCGTGGCCGGACTCCGCCGCGGGGCGGAACGAGACCGAAGTTAGGCAGCCCAGGTGACCGGATCCGTGGGTGCCGGTGTACGGGGGGTGAACAGGACCGCCCAAGTCGGCTACAGGCAGTGACCTCGCTCACCGAGGGCACCTGTCACATGCCGTTTCAGCCGGGCTGATGCCGTTCGACAGCGAGGACCTTGCCGCGGCGCAGGTGCACAACGGCGAGTTCGCCCTTCTCCAACTCGATGTCGTCCAGCGCCAACGCCTCGAAGAGCCAGGGCAGCACCGGCCGATGGGTGCAGATGACCAACGCGCCGGCCGAGCGCGGGGCCTCGAAGAGTTCGGAGACCAGGGACAGGAGCGCACGCCGCGCGCCCTTGGGTGTCGCGTCCTCCTCGCTGAAGGTCTCATCGACCTCGATCGCCGTCTCGGCGGCTGCGGCATAGGCCTCCAGCGTCTGGACACAGCGCAGGCTGCCCGAACTGACCAGCCGCCGGGCGTTGTACGCCGCCAGCAGCGGGATGAGTCTCTGCGCCTGGCGGTGGCCGGGCACCAACAGCGGGCGGAGGCGGTCGTCCTTGCGCCATTGACCCCGAGCCCGGGCCAGGGCGTGTCGCTGCAGGATCAGCGGCCGCGTCCGCTTCCGGAAGGCCAGCGCCTCCGCCAAGGTCTCGCGATCGCGGTCGTAGGTCAGCTTGCCTGCCGCCTTGTCGAGCGGGACCCAGCGCACCTCGTCGATCTCGTCGTTGGCTGCGTAGGCCGTCACGTCGTGGCGGCCGAGGGGGCGCCCGGTCCAGTAGTGCACCCGTTTCGTCCCCGCGTTGACCGCATAGCACTGGTCGCTCAGCGGCGGGCCGAGGCTGACCGCCACCCCGGTCTCCTCCATCGTCTCCCGGACCGCCGCGGCCACCGCGTGCTCGCCGCGGTCGAGTTTGCCCTTGGGGAAGGACCAGTCGTCGTACTTGGGGCGGTGGACCAACAAGACGGTCTTGCCAGGACCGAAGACCACCACGCCCGCAGCCGTCACTTCTCGAGGACTACGACCCGACCGGGGCGTCGACACCATGCCGCTAGTCTCACACCAACGCGGACGGTGGCGATACGGAGGTCGAGGCGTGCAAGCCGGACAGAGGCGGCGCCTGACTCGCGTCGGCGTAGGCGTGCTGGTCGTGGCGCTGGTGGCGATCGCGGGCGTGGCTGGGGTGCGGGCCTGGCGCGAGGCCGACCGGACCTCGTTGCAGCAGGCCCTGCGCTACACCTCGACCGACGCCGAACGGTTCGCGTGGACCGACTGGGCCGCGGTGCGCGAGGCGCTGGACGTCGACCTGGACGCGAGCTCGACGAACCAGGACGTCGCGGACCTGATGTCGGCCGGCTATGACGCAGACCTGACCTCGGCCAGCGCCATGGGCGAGTCGGCCGAGGTCGTTCACGACGACTTCGGGTTCTCTCCCGCCACCGTTTCGTGGGAGTTGCTGGCACAGGCCACCGGCGGCTCCGTGCTGATCCTGGGGGTCCCCGAGGACTTCGACTTCGAGACGTTGACCCGAACCTGGAGCGCGCTGGGCTATCAACGGCCGGACAGCGCCGACGACGTGTGGGTCGGTGGCGACACCGCCTTGGCCAGAGTCGCTGCCGGCCGGTCGGTCTCGCCGCAGTTCTCGCACCTGTTGATGGACGCGGACCGCCGCCTGATCCTGGCCGGCGACAACGAGTCCTACCTCCGGACGGCCGAGAAGGCAGTGGCGAGCGGTGAAGGCGGTGACAGCGTCGACGAGGTGGCCGCCACGGCCGGCGAGGCGGTCTCGGCGATCCTGCTGGACGCCGAGCAGGCCTGCCGTAGCCTGGCGATGTCGGCCGCCGACGAACTCGACCAGGCCACGGCACAGGATCTGATCGCCCGGGCGGGCAAGCTCAACCCCCTGACGGGCTTCAGCATCAGTGCGCAGCCGGGAGGCTCCGTCGTGGTCGCGATGTCCTTCGAGACCGACGAGCAGGCCAAGGTCAACGCCGACACCAGGGCGGCGCTGGCGTCGGGCCCCGCACCGGGTCAGGGCGGCGACTTCGCGGACCGGTTCACGCTGGGAGAGGTCACCGCGAGCGGCACGGTGGTTCGGCTCGACCTCGAACCGGTGGCCGGGGCCTACGTCCTCTCGGACCTCTCATCGGGCCCGGTGCTCTTCGCGACGTGCTGAGCACGCGCCAGGCACGGAGTTTCGAAGCGCGCGCTAGGCGTTGACACCCAAGATGGCGTCGATCTGGGCGTTGCTCAACTGCTCGTCGGTCTCACTGGCAGCGATGATCAGGTTGGTGGTCATCTCCACCTCACCCAGCAGATCGGCATCCTCCAGGGTGACGTCGAACTGGTCGTGCATCGCGAGTACCCCTTCCGCTGCGCCGGTGTGCGTTGGCAGTTGCTGTTTCTTCGGTACCCAGCCTAGACGTCGCAGGCACATTTGGTCCCTGATCAATCCGGGTGGTGCCGACACCACCCAGACAGCACACGAGGCCCCACCCGTGCGGGTGGGGCCTCGCGGCTAAGACTCGGGTGAAACTCAGAGAGCGCGAACGTTCTCAGCCTGGGGACCCTTGGGACCCTGGGTCACGTCGAACTCAACCTTCTGGTTCTCGTCCAGGCTCTTGTAGCCCTGGGTCTGAATCGCCGAGTAGTGCACGAAAACGTCGTCGCCGCCGTCCTCCTGCGCAATGAAGCCGAAACCCTTCTCGGCGTTGAACCACTTCACGGTGCCTTGAGCCATGCTCTGTACTCCTATATCGGTGCGATGAGGCCCTCACTTCGAGGAAACCCCGCATCAGATGCGGTGACACGTCGCTCCGACAATGTGGATTTGGCACCACACAAACGAAACGCCGTTGGATCACAAACTCCGCGGGCGTCAGACCAGCTGGAACTTTGCACCTGTTGCACCGGCAACCCTACCAACGAACGGCCCTATCGCTAGTGCTCGCGGCCCACTAGTTCTCCCAGCCGATGACTGGGCCCACAACTGGGCCGCCAACTGGGCCCACAACTGGGCCGCCGACTGGGGCGACGACTTCCAGGCCACGGCCTCGTCTCCTACAGGTGCCGCGCACCCCGTGCCGCGGTCGTGGCGGCTCCCGATCGGGCTCGCGCCGGCCCTTCAGGGCCTCAAACCGGGCCTCCCGTCCGACCTCCACGCTCTGTTACCAACCCCGTTACCAACGACCTCGCTGTTACTCGGCCGTGGATCTGGGTGTGGATCTTGTGGCGTTGGTCTAGTCCGATACGGCGCTCAGGTCGCCAAATTGGTCACTTTTGACCTCACCAGTCCCATTTTTATGGGCCGATCGTACTAGTCCGTTCGAACTAGGTGCCAAGCCTTCGAACGACAAGTAACAAACCTTGTTCACTTCCTGTTGCCGAGCCGTCACTCTTTTCTCGTGACCTCCCCCGGGTCACAGACCCCCCACAGGGAGGCGGCCACAGGTCCCCCGGCCGGCCGCCACCCAAGACCCCCCACTGGATGGCCCCCATGTCCAAGAACCCCACCACCCGTATCTCGATCCGTCGATTCGCCACCGCCGTTCTCGCGGCAGGTGCAGCCGCCGCGGTTCTCCCGCTGGCCACAGTCGACTCCGCCGCTGCTGCCGGCGGCCCGACCACCTACTACTTCGCGCCCGACGGCAACGACTCCAACAGCGGCACCAGCCCCGACAGCCCCTGGAAGTCGATCGCCAAGACCGAGCAGATCGTGTTGGCGCCCGGAGACAAGGTGCTCCTCAAGCGCGGCGGCACCTACCGCGGCAAGCTCGGCATCTGGCGCGGCGGTTCGGCCGCCAAGCGCCTCACCGTCGGCGCCTACGGCCCCAGCCGCGCGGCCAAGCCCGTCGTCACCAACAGCGTCGACGACTTCTGCGTCATGATCGGCGCCTCCAACGTCACCGTCCAGGACATCAAGGTGCAGACGTGCCGCGTCGGCGTCTGGGTGCGCGGCACCGACAACCTCATCACTCGCATCGAGGCCACCGACAACATCCACGGCATCGAGGTCGACGCCGGCTCCAAGCGCACCAAGGTGCTGCGCAACTACCTGCACCACAACGACCGGATGTTCTCCAACACCCCCGGCGAGTTCGACGACTCGGGCGCCACCGGCGTCGTGCTGGTCGGAGACGACTCCGAGGTCGCCTACAACAAGATCACCGACAACTGGGCCCCCTCCGAGGACTTCGGCACCGACGGCTCCGCGGTCGAGATCTACGGCGGCATCGGCTCGGTCGTGCACCACAACATCTCGCGGAACAACCGCACCTTCACCGAGTTGGGCAACAACCGCTCGGCGGACACGACCTTCGCCTACAACGTCGCCACCTCGAACCTGCGTGACTCCGAGTTCCTGATCACCCGCGGTGGCAACGACTACTTCGGCCCGGTTCGCGGCACCGTGGCGGCCAACAACACCGTCAAGCTCACCGGCGCCAACTCGCGCGGCTTCGTCTGCTACGCCGGCTGCACCCCCGAGCTGTTCGCGATGTACAACAACATCTTCGACGTCGCCGGCTTCATCGGGAACCTCGAGGGCACCCGCGCCGGCGGCAACAACATCTACTGGCGCGGCAACATGTGGAGCGTCACGCTGCTGCCCGGCGACCGGGTCGTCGACCCGAACTTCAACGGTCCCCGGCTCGCGATCGGCCGCAAGAGCCCGGCTGTCGACAGCGGACTGAGCAAGGCCCGCTTCAACCGTGACGCCCGCGGTCGCAAGGTCGGCGTCGACGGCAACGGCGACGGCAAGCGCGGCCGCGACATCGGCGCCTACGAGGCCAAGAAGAAGAACAAGAAGGCCAAGAACAAGGGCAAGCGCAACAGCGGAAAGGGCAAGGCGATCTTCATCGCTAGCTGACACAGAACCCCACGAACCAGCCCGGGGACCCCGAGGGGTCAGGGTCCCCGGGTTCGGGGAGGCCACTTAGGGGTCGGCCTTCCCACGTTGTCCCTGTTTCCTGAGACCTGCCCGGGGGTTTCAGGAAACAGGGACAGCGGCATTTCCGGGCACCTGCCGCCCGTTGCGACGGCCGGTTGTCCATCGACCAGAGGCGGTCTCGGCGCTCGCGAGGCCCTCACTAGACTTCCCCATGCCTGCGGGCCCCTAGCTCAATTGGCAGAGCAGGAGACTTTTAATCTCTTGGTTGTGGGTTCGAGTCCCACGGGGCCCACCAACGGTTGTTCGAGATCGACCCTCTCGCCTCGCTGCGGGACGCGAACGCCTCCAGCGGCGCCGACTGCCCGGGCGCCGTCCCGGGCGTCAGGACGCGAATGCCAGCGAGACGGCGACCAGGACGAAGCCGGCCATCTCGACCAACCCCACCCGAGCCGGGCGCCAGGTCCGCGGGACCCACCAGCACCGGGTCGCGAAGACGAGGAAGGCGAGGGCCGCCCACGCCGGCCGGCCGAGGCCGAGCGCCACCAGTCCCACCACCACGGCGGCCACCACGGCGAACTCGCGAGCGGCCCGCGCGTACCGGGCGTCGTTGCGCTCGCGGATCAACGACTTCACGTGCAGCACCGACCCGGTCAAGGTGGCGAAGCACGCGACCATCAGCAACACCATCTGGCCGTCGAGCACGTCCAGTGGGGGGCGCCAACCGTTGCTCGGTTCGGCGATGCCGACGAGGACGGGGATCAGAAGGCAGCACTCGACCACCAGCAGCACGTCATTGACCAGGCTGCGCTCGCGTCGCCGAGAGGCGTAGCGCAGGTTCACCACCCACAGCGCCCCATAGACCAGCACCACCCACATCAACCACGGCCGCGCCAGCAGAACAGGTATCCCCGGGACGAGGAGAACCGGCAGCCAGACCCACAACGCCCTGTCGAAACGCTCGGGCCGCCGAGCGGTCAGCCGTCCGGTGAGTGCCCAACTGAAGGGATAGGCGGCCACCCACGACACGGCCGCTGGGACGAGCAGCCAGGACCAGTCCGCGCGCACGAGTGCCAGGACGATCGGGAGGACCAGGAACGCCCATGCCCCGTGCTGGTCGGGCACGATCCTGTCCCGCCGCTGGGGGCGTACGACACCACCCGCGGCGTGCCGATCGCCGTTTCTCATACGCCCAGGTTCCTGCACCGGCCGCGTCGCGGCCCGGGCCAAGGGCCCCGGTTGCGTGGGACCAACGGCCCCCTCCGGCGCCGGCACTGCCGTCTCCGGCGGCACGATCGAGGGGCGAATAGGATCTGTCCCAACATCCGCCGTGCCCGAGGAGAGCCCATGACGCGCACCGCCCACTCATTCAGCGGCGTCGGTGGCA
>JBFIDC010000040.1:0-16054 GCA_041581495.1 Nocardioides sp.
AGTACTACGCCTACGCCGAGGAGAAGGCGCGGGCCATCGAGGAACTCGCCGCGCTCCGCGGCTACGACCTCGCCGAGTGCTACGCCTACAGCGACTCGATCACCGACGTCCCCATGCTGGAGGCGGTCGGGCACAGCTTCGCGGTGAACCCCGACAAGGAACTGCGCAAGGTCGCCACCACGAACGACTGGCCCGTCCTGAGCTTCGAGAAGCCGGTCGCGCTGCGCAGCCGCGTTCAGTTGGCAGCCAAACCGACGATCGCTGCCCTCGCGGTCGGCGGCGTGGTCGCCGTGGGCGGGGTGCTGTGGGCGAACTCGAGGAAGAAGCGGCTCGAGGCCTAGCCCCCGCACGCAACGTCTCCACACGCAGGTGGCACCTGAGTTCTCCAGGATCTCAGGTGCCACCGCTGACACGAGGACCATGGGCTACCAGGCGTGCAATATCTCATTGCTGCTCCGGACGTCTGCCGGTAGGTCAGCCCCCTCTTCGAGAGGGTAGATCGCCGCGTGGGTACCCGATCCGCGTGCTGTCTGTGGAGTTGTTGACTCATGTCTACGCCTCTTCGGGCCGCCACACAAGGCCTTGAAATCGGCGCCGAAGGGGAGGATGTTGGAGAGCGGGTACGGCCTTCACGAATCCTCTGGGCGAGCCGTCAACCGTCGTTGACGGGGCTGGCTTCGGCCCCTGCGGCGTAGGCCTCGGCGGCGTACAGCAGCCATGCGTGCACCCCCGCCGAGCCGCCATCGCGGTAGGCGCGGAGGTTGGATTCGTAGGCCGCCCGGTTGGCCAGATGCCCGGCCTCGGGGACCACCAGAGACTTCTCATCGACCCCGCGACCGACCAGGACCAACCTCTCGACCGCGCGCGCCACGACACCGTTGTGCGAGGCGAACGGTGCGGCCACGGCGATCTCGGCGTGCGCCACGGCGGCCACCACCATGGCCGGGACCTCGGGGCCAACCGCGAGGGCTTCGGCGATCGTGCGCAGGCGTTCGGCGCTCTCGGAGTCGCGGGGCCGACCGAGTCGTTCGGGATCGAGGGCGCGCGCCCCGGCGACGGTGTGCAGCCTGGCCAGCACCTGCAGGGGCGAGCGCGACAGCCGCGGTGCCCAGGCGAGCAACTCGGTCGAGACCCGGACCGCGTCGTCGGAGACCTCGTCACCCGTGCCGTTTCGGACCTCGTCCAGGGACGACGTCGAGCCCTCGAGAACGGCGCTGGCGTAGGCGCCGCGCAGCAGCGACTCCGCGGTGGTCTCCGGGGCGGTACGCCGCAGCCCACGGTCGCGCAGCATCGCGTCGATCCCGTCACGGGCCGCCGCGAACCCGGACGGCACTCCTTCGAGTGCTGCCAGAGAGGTCAGTGAGGACACCACGGCCGAGGTCACCGGCAAAACCTAAGCCACCGGGTAGTTTCGGTGGTCATGAACCAGGTGCCGCCACACTCGCAGCGACAGGACCCGTCCCTCTCGTTCGGGTCTGTCGCGCAGGCCTATGACCGAGGCCGCCCGTCCTATCCCCGCGAGGCCGCATCGTGGCTGAGCGCCGAATCACCCATCTCGGTGTTGGAACTCGGTGCGGGCACCGGCAAGTTCACCGAGCAGTTGGTGGCGCTGGGCCACGACGTCCATGCCACGGATCCCGACGCAGACATGCTCGCCCGCCTGCAGGAGCGCTTCCCCGACATCCGCACCTCGCAGTCATCGGCCGAAGAGATCCCGGCCGGCGACCGGTCCTACGACGCAGTGGTCTGCGCTCAGGCCTTCCACTGGTTCGACCACAGCCGGGCCCTGCCCGAGATCGCCCGGGTGCTCAAGTCCGGTGGCCGACTCGGTCTGGTGTGGAACCAGCGCGACGAGCGGGTGCCGTGGGTGCGCCGACTCGGCAAGATGATCGGCAACCAGGAGCAGTCGGTCGATCCCGCCAAGGCACTGGATGAGTCGGGGCTGTTCGGCGAACTCGAGGAGTCGAGCTTCCGATTCCGACAGAAGATCGACCGCGTCTCGATCAAGGACCTGGTCCTCTCACGCTCCAACATCGCGACGCTCTCGGCGCCGGCCCAGGAGGCCAAGCTCGCCGAGGTCCTCGACTTCTATGACGAGTTCGATCGTGGGATGGACGGCCTGCAACTGCCCTACGCCACGACCTGTTACCGGGCTCGGGTGGTTTCCGGACCGGTGCCGACCACCAAGGTCGAGAGCGACGAGCAGGACGAGGCGGAGCAGGCAGCCGACGAGGCCGCGGCCAACGAGCCCTCGGACGGTTCTGACGCCGACCTGCTGTTGATCGACTTCCGGTAGGAGCGGTTCGGGGCCATGCTGGGCGGCGTGGCACGGCCGTGGCGACGCAGGCATCTGGGCACTGACGCCGACCGAACCAGGTTCCGGACCCTGCATTCGGCTTCACTGGCCAGCCCAGCGCTTCGCTCGGGACTGACCGAGGAGAGCGCGGGCAAAGCGATCAAGCACCTGCGAGCGCTTCTCGGGGGCGCCGCCTTGGCGCTGACGGATACCAGCGCCCTGCTGGCGTGGGACGGCGTGGGTGATCACCACGGCACCCAGGCCGGACTCCTCGCGGCCGCGACCGTGGAGCGGGGCAGTACTCGCGTCTTCGACCGTGGCGATCTCGGCTGCACCGAGACCGGTTGCCCGATCCGCACGGCAGTGGTCAGCCCCTTGGTGGCGGATGATCGCATCGTGGGAACCCTGCAGGTCTTTTCGTCACATCACACAGCCGGACTCGCGCGAGCGGCCGACGAGGTGGCGACCTGGGTTTCAGGACAGCTCGAACTCGCTCAACTCGACGGCAGCCGGGCCCGGGCCATGGAGGCGGAGGTGCGCGCCCTGCGGGCTCAGATCAGTCCGCATTTCATCTACAACTCGCTCGGTGCCATCGCCAGTTTCGTGCGAACCGACCCCGACCGAGCGCGGGATCTGCTCCTGGAGTTCGCCGACTTCACGCGCTACTCGTTCCGGAGTCACGGGGAGTACACGACGCTGGCCGAGGAGTTGCGCTCCGTGGAGCGCTACCTCCTCTTGGAGCAGGCGCGGTTCGGCGACCGGCTCACGGTTGCTCTGCAGATCGCCCCGGAGGTGCTGCCCGTCGCGGTGCCGTTCTTGTGCATCCAGCCGCTGGTGGAGAACGCGGTTCAGCACGGCCTCGCCGGTTCGGAGGAAGGGCGAATCTCGATCACGGCCCTGGACCGAGGGCACGAATGCCTCATCGAGGTGGAGGACAACGGGGTGGGCGAGGACCCGGAGAAGGTCCGCCGGGCCCTGGCCGGGGACAACTCGATCGATTCGGTGGGCCTCGGCAACGTCGACAGCCGGCTGCGCAACACCTTCGGGGATGAGTTCGGAATCGTGGTGGAGACGGCGCCTGGAGCCGGAACCAAGGTGAGCGTTCGCGTCCCCAAGTTCGCCCCGGGGGTGCACGTATGAGAGGCAACCTGAGGGTCCTGGCCGTCGACGACGAGCGGCCCGCCCTCGACGAGTTGACCTACCTGCTCGAGCAGGACGAACGCGTCGGCGAGGTCCTCAGCACGCAGTCGGCGACCGAGGCGCTGGTGCTGATCCGGGCCGGCGGGTTCGATGCGGTGTTCCTCGACATCCAGATGCCGGGCCTCAACGGAATCGAACTGGCCCACGTGCTGGCCCAATTCCGCACGCCGCCGGCCATCGTGTTCGTCACGGCTCACGAGGAACACGTGTTGGACGCCTTCGATGTGCGCGCCTTGGACTATGTGCTCAAGCCGGTGCGCGCCGATCGGTTGGCCGAGGCGCTGCGGCGACTGGCGGGTGAAGGTGGAAGCACGCCGGACGGCAGTGACCCGGGGGTTCGCGTCGAACGCGGCGGAGTCACCCGCTTCATCAACCGCGCGGACATCTTGCACGTGGAGGCGCACGGTGACTACGTGCGACTGCATACCGCTGAGGGCAGTTTTCTCCTGCGAGTCCCACTCGGCCAACTCGAGGCGCAGTGGGCCGGCTTCGGTTTCGTGCGGATCCATCGCTCTTCGCTGGCGGCGCTGGCGCACGTGACCGAGTTGCGGATGGACGGCGGCCGCTGCTCGGTGCGGCTCGTCGATGGCACAGAGCTCGTCGTCAGTCGTCGACAGACCCGCGAGCTGCGTGAGCGCTACCTGGGCCAACAGGGTTCGGGCCGGTGAGCGCGGACCCACCACGTCGAGTCAGGGTCACCGGACCGCCCAGACGCCGACCCGTTGCACCTCAGCCCGTGGAGATCGACACCGGCTCACCCTTGGGTGAGGTCTATCTCGACTCGCTGCTGGCGGCCCAACTGCGCGCCGCAGGGTGGTTGCTGATGTTGCTGGTGATCGGCGTCGGTTCGTTGCCGATCCTGTTCTTCGTGGTCCCAGATCTGGTCGAGGTCACGCTGCTGGGCGCCCCCCTGCCGTGGCTCGTGCTCGGTGTCGCGGTCTATCCGTTCTTGTTGGCCCTGGGTTGGGGGTTCATTCGCCGGGTCGAGGGCAACGAACGCGCCTTCGTCGATCTGATGGGCCGCGACGGGAGCCGGTCCCGGTGACCCTCGAGGCGCTCCCGGGCGTAGTCGCGGTCTGCGCCGTCGCGGTGGCGACCCTGGTGATCGGGAGTTGGGGCCTTCGACTCTCGCGCACCACCAGCGACTTCTTCGTCGCCTCCCGCACCGTGCATCCCCGGCTCAATGCCAGCGCGATCGGGGGTGAATACCTCTCCGCCGCATCGTTCCTCGGCGTCGCCGGGCTGTTGCTGACCTTCGGTGCCGACATGCTCTGGTACCCGATCGGCTGGACCGCCGGCTACGTCGTGCTGCTGGCCCTGGTCGCGGCCCCGCTGCGTCGTTCGGGCGCCTACACACTGCCCGACTTCGCCGAGGCCAGACTGGGTTCGCGAGGAGTGCGCGCGCTGTGTTCGTTGCTGGTGGTGGCGATCGCCTGGCTCTACCTGATTCCCCAGTTCCAAGGCGCCGGGCTCACGCTGCGGTCCGCGGTCGGTGCCCCCGCGTGGGTGGGGCCGGTCGTCGTCGCGCTCGTGGTGCTGGTCAATGTGGGTTCGGGAGGGATGCGCAGCATCACGCTGGTTCAGGCGTTCCAATACTGGCTGAAGCTGACGGCCTTGCTCATCCCCGCCGCCGTGCTCCTTGCGGTGTGGGTCGGCCAGGGCACACCCGCTGCCGATGTGGGTGCCGCCGACCTGACCGAGTGGTCTCGACCGCTGGCCGACGACTGCGGCCGGGGTCTCTACCTCACGTACTCGCTGATCATCGCGACATTCCTGGGCACGATGGGGCTGCCGCACGTGGTGGTGCGCTTCTATACGAACCCGGACGGGGCCGCGGCACGGCGCACGACGATGACCGTGCTCGGGCTGCTCGGCATCTTCTACGTCATCCCCCCGGTCTATGGCGCCTTGGGACGGGTGTACGCCGGTGAGTTGTCGCGCAGTGGCCGCTCCGACGCGCTGGTGCTGGAGTTGCCGCGCTTGATGCTCGACGGCCCGTTGGGTGACGCGCTCACCGGCTTGGTGACCGCTGGTGCGTTCGCGGCATTCCTGTCGACGAGCTCCGGGCTGTCCATCGCCGTGGCCGGCGTTCTCGGGCAGGACGTGTTCGAGCGAGGGCTTCTCGACCGCGTCGTCGGGCCCCGCCTGCGTGGGGTGGCGGCCTTCAGAGCCGGCTGCGTCGTCGCGGTCGTCGTGCCCTTGATCGTCGCCTTGGCACTACCCGATCTGGGTGTCGCGCGAGCAGTCGGTCTGGCGTTCGCGGTGGCGGCGTCGACCTTCTGCCCCTTGTTGGTCCTGGGCATCTGGTGGCGCCGGCTGACGGACGTCGGTGCGATGTGCGGACTCGTGGTCGGCTTCGCCGGCTCTGGTTCGGCGGTCGTCTGGGCGATGTTGTCGCGCCCGACCTCGGGTTGGGCACTGCTGATGGAGCAGCCGGCGGCGTGGTCGGTGCCGCTGGCCTTCCTTGCCATGGTCCTGGGGAGTCGCCTGACTGCCCACCGCGTCCCGGTCCACACGCGTCGCTTCCTGGCCCGCCTTCACGCACCGGAGGCGATCGGCCTCGACCGTTCGTCGCGCTGAGACGACCGCTTGTCGACGCCTGGGTCCCGCTGACAGATGCGAGGTGCGCGGCACCTGCCGGGGTGCCCCTCGGCGTGCCTACGGTGACCGCCATCACACCGCCCGCACCGACGCTGGCGACCGAACGAGAGGTCTCGGATGCGATGACCACCACCGAATCCGGTCCGGCTGCCCGCCACGACCCCGTCTACGACGAGATCTTCGACTCTGCGGAGTTCAAGGATCTGCGTCGGCGCTACCAGAAGTTCGTGTTCCCGGCCTCCGTGTTCTTTCTCGGCTGGTACGGCCTCTACGTCTTGGCATCGAACTACGCGCACGGCTTCATGAGCCACACGTTGGTCGGCAACATCAACGTCGCACTCGTGTGGGGCTTGCTGCAGTTCGTGACGACGTTCCTGATCGCCTACCTGTATGCGCGCTACTCGAGCACGCACATCGATCCGGCCGCGCGGCGGCTGGAGAAGAAGTACGACGACCACATGCGTGGAGGTCTGTGATGGAAGCCGAAAACCTGACACGGATCCTGTTCGTCGGCGTGGTGCTGCTGACGGTCGGGATCACCTTCTGGGCCAGCCGACAAAGCTCCGGCGCCTCCAACTTCTATGCCGGAGGACGCAACTTCAGCGGCTTCCAGAACGGGATGGCGATCTCGGGCGACTACATGTCGGCCGCGTCGTTCCTCGGGATCTCCGGCGCCATCGCCCTGGCCGGCTACGACGGATTCCTCTACTCGATCGGGTTCCTCGTCGCGTGGTTGGTGGCCCTGCTGCTGGTCGCTGAACTCCTGCGGAACTCCGGCAAGTACACGATGGCTGACCAGTTGGCCTTCCGGATGCGGCAGACACCGGTGCGCACCGCGGCGTCGACGTCGACGGTCGTGGTCTCGATCTTCTACCTGTTGGCCCAGATGGTCGGCGCCGGCTCCCTGGTCTCGCTGCTGCTGGGGGTCTCGAGCGAGACCGCGAAGAACCTCACCATCACCAGCGTCGGTCTGCTGATGATCTTCTATGTCGTCGTCGGCGGGATGAGGGGCACCACGTGGGTCCAGATCGTGAAGGCCGTGCTGCTCATGACCGGCACGATCCTGATCACCGTCCTGGTGCTGGCCAAGTTCCACTTCAACATCTCAGACCTGCTCGGCTCGGCCGCCGCGAACACGGGCAAGGGCGACGCCTTCCTCCAGCCGGGGCTGAAGTACGGCGGCACCGCGACGTCGAAGATCGACTTCATCAGTCTGGCGTTGGCCTTGGTGCTCGGCACCGCGGGTCTGCCGCACATCCTGATCCGGTTCTACACCGTGCCGACGGCCAAGGCCGCCCGAACCTCGGTGATGTGGGCCATCGGGCTGATCGGGGCGTTCTATCTGATGACCCTGGTCCTGGGCTTCGGCGCGGCCGCCCTGCTCGATACCGGCGAGGGAAGCGCAGTGGCGAACTCGGGAGGCAACCTCGCCTCGCCCTTGCTCGCCGAAGCGGTCGGAGGTGGTGCGGGAACCACCGGTGGCGCGATCCTGCTCGCCTTGGTCTCGGCCGTCGCCTTCGCGACCATCCTGGCCGTGGTCGCTGGTCTCACGCTGACATCGGCGTCCTCGGTGGCACACGACCTCTACGCCACCGTGTTCAAGAAGGGCGATGTGGGCGAGAAGGAAGAGGTCCGGGTTGCGCGAATCTCGGCCTTCGTGATCGGCGGCGTCGCGATTGCGCTCTCGATCCCTGCGCAGAAGGTGAACATCGCTTTCTTGGTGGCGCTGGCCTTCGCTGTCGCGGCCTCGGCGAACCTGCCGTCGCTGCTGTTCAACCTGTTCTGGCGGGGGTTCAACACTCGCGGCGCGGTGTGGGCGATCTACGGCGGCCTGATCTCCGCTGTGGGGCTGGTGTTCTTCAGCCCGACCGTCTCGGGAGCCCCGACGGCCATGTTCGCCAACCATGACTGGCAGTGGTTCCCCTTGAGCAACCCCGGAATCGTCTCGATCCCGCTGGGCTTCCTGTTCGGCTACTTGGGATCGGTGACATCGAAGGAACCGAACGCCGATGAGAAGTTCATCGAACTCGAGGTCCGGGCCCTGACCGGAGCCGGCTCGGAGAAGGCGGTCGTGCACTAGTCCGCCGACCCGACTTGAGGTACCCCCGATAGGGCAACCCTCCCGCAACCCTGGTCAGACATGCTGGGATGGCGGGAGGGTTCCCCGTGAACCACGCGCAGTGACCAGAGGAGTGAACGTGAGCGAAGAGACCCTGTCGAACCTTTCTCGTGAGGAGCGGCGCTTCGCGCCGCCGGCCGATCTTGCGGCGAATGCGAACCTCACCGAGGAGGCCTACGCACGCGCGGCCGCCGACCCCGAGAGCTTCTGGGCAGAGCAGGTGCACCGGCTGGATTGGGACCGGGATTGGGATCGCGTCCTGGATTGGGACAACCCGCCGTTCGCCAAGTGGTTCGTCGGGGGCCGGATCAACGCCTCCTACAACTGCCTTGATCGTCACGTCGCCAACGGTCTCGGAGACCGGGTGGCCATCCACTGGGTCGGTGAGCCCGAGGACGAGGCCCGCTCCATCACCTACGCCGAGATGAAGGACGAGGTCTGCCGCGCCGCCAACGCGTTGACCGAACTCGGCGTCAAGGCGGGTGACCGTGTGGCGATCTATATGCCGATGATCCCCGAGACGGTCGTGGCCATGCAGGCGTGCGCCCGCCTCGGAGCGCCGCACACCGTCGTGTTCGGCGGGTTCTCGGCGGACGCCCTCGCGGCGCGCATCGTGGACTGTGGGGCCGAGTTCGTCATCACCTCCGACGGCGGCTACCGCCGCGGGGCTCCCTCGGCCCTCAAGCCCGCGGTCGACGAGGCACGTCAGAAGGCCGCCGCCTCCGGGGTGACCGTGCGCAAGGTGCTCGTCGTCGAGCGCACCAAGCAGGACATCGAGTGGGACGCCGACGTCGACGTCTGGTGGCACGAGACCGTCGCGACCGCCTCGACCGAGCACGAGTGCGAGTTCTTCGACGCCGAGCACCCGCTCTATGTCATGTACACCTCGGGCACGACCGGCAACCCCAAGGGGATCCTGCACACCACCGGCGGCTACCTGACCGGTGCGGCCTACACCCACTGGGCGGTCTTCGACCTCAAACCCGAGACCGATGTGTACTGGTGCACCGCCGACGTCGGCTGGGTCACCGGACACAGCTACATGGTCTACGGCCCGATGGCCAACGGCGCCACCCAGGTCGTTTACGAGGGCACCCCTGACTCACCGACCAGAGGGCGCTGGTGGCGGATCATCGAGAAGTACGGCGTCACGATCTTCTACACCGCGCCCACGGCGATCCGCTCGTTCATGAAGCAGGGTCGTCAGATCCCCGACGCCTGCGACCTGACGTCGCTGCGCGTCCTGGGGTCGGTCGGTGAGCCGATCAACCCGGAGGCCTACATCTGGTACCGCGAGGTCATCGGCGGCAACCGCACGCCCGTGGTCGACACCTGGTGGCAGACCGAGACCGGGATGATCATGATCAGCCCGCTGCCCGGAGTCACCCACGGCAAGCCCGGCTCGGCCATGGTCCCGCTGCCCGGCGTCTTCGCCGACGTGGTCACCGAGGAGAGCGAGTCGGTCCCGAACGGCTCGGGTGGGTACCTGGTCCTGACGGCTCCGTGGCCGGCGATGCTGCGCACGATCTGGGGCGACGACGACCGCTACCGTGACACCTATTGGTCGAAGTACGCCAAGCAGGGCTGGTACTTCGCCGGCGACGGCGCCAAGAAGGACGAGGACGGCGACCTGTGGGTCCTCGGTCGCGTCGACGACGTGATGAACGTGTCGGGTCACCGACTCTCGACCACCGAGATCGAATCGGCACTGGTCTCACACCCCAAGGTCGCTGAGGCGGCCGTGGTCGGCGCCAAGGACGAAGACACCGGCCAGGCCGTGTGCGCATTCGTGATCTTGCGCGAGGAGGCGGGCGACGGCGGTGCCGACATCGTCGAAGACCTGCGGTCCCACGTCCGCACCCAGATCGGTGCCATCGCCAAGCCGCGTCAGATCATGATCGTGGCCGAACTGCCGAAGACGCGTTCGGGCAAGATCATGCGTCGACTGCTGCGCGATGTCGCCGAGCACCGTGAGATCGGTGATGTCACCACGCTGGCCGACGGGTCGGTGATGGATCTGATCTCCGCCGGCCTGGACTCCGGCAAGGGCGAGGACTAGCGGCGCGCCTCGGCCCGGGCGGCCTTGCGCCGCTTGAGTTCCTCGAGGCCGGACTTGCGGGCGGTCCTGATGATCTTGGGGAAGCCCCACCGCATCGCGGAGTCGAACCACGGCCAGTTGTGCACGTTGCCCTGCGTGAGCCTCATCTTGAAGGGAACTCGTGCGCCGATCAGGGAGGCCAGGAACGTGCGATGGCCAGTCCACATCAACTGTTCGGCGTATCCGGTGTGGAGTTCGTCGTCGGCCTCGGGGTCCGGGGTCGAGTAGCCCGTTCCGGAACTGACAAGCAGTTCGACGTCCTTGTAGACCTCGGCGTTCGCGGTCGGGTTGTGCAGGTCCCAGTTGGCGTTCTGCAGGAGCGGGTGTCCCCACACCCGACGTAGGTCGGGGGGAGCCATCCCGAGCATCTCGGCGAGCTCAGGGTCGAGGGTGTTGCCGCGCAGCAGGTTGGTGTCGACGATCCCCGAGATGGAGAAGACCGACGCGAACTCACCGGGGTGGCGGATCGGGTAGCCGAGGGCGCCGAGGGTTCCCATGGAGGCGCCGACCAGTGCCCTGCCCTTGGGGAGGGTGCGGTACTTCTTGTCCACCCAGGGCATCACGACCTTGGTGTGGAAGGACTCCCAGTCGAACGACTCGTCGTACCAGTCGGTGAACATGCCGGGGTAGGGCTGCTTGGCGCCGTCGGGACACACGAAGATCGCGCCGAGCTTCCTGGACATCTCGACCAGCATCGTGTTGACGGCCCACGAGTCGTACTTCGAGAGGGCGCCGTTGAAGAGATAGACGACCGGGTAGCGCTTCTTGCGGTTCTTCTTCTTCGTGTAGCCCGGCGGGACGATGACGCGCACCATCGAGCCGCTGACCGAGACGTCGCTGGGGACCTTCAGCGCCTTGTCCTTGCAGCGCTTGTGCGGGCAGGACCTGCTGAGGTTGGACTTGGGTGGGTTGGTGTCGGGGATGTGGCCGGTGCTCACCGAGGGCGTCAGCATCATTTCGGCGTAGTCCGACCAGGCCCCCTGGGGGTCGTTGACCGGGTCGATGTCATAGATCTTGAAGACCTCGGCCGGCGAGTCGTCCGCGGCAGTCTTGGCTGCGGCTCCTGCTGCGGCCCCGCTGGACCCGGTGACGCCGAGCAGTCCGATCACGAGGGCGGTCGCAACCACCCCGGCAAAACCGGTCGTCAAAGTTCTCCCTCTTCCCATGCACCCCAAACGACTCACCGGGTCTGCGGGTTATGGCCGCCGACTGGGTGTTGCTTCGGTGCCCCAACTAGGCTGTCTGCGGAGCGCCGGGAAGTCTGGTCGGCAGATGACGTCGTCGACCCAAGAGAGAGTTATCCGTGCATCCCCCCCAACCTCAGCCCCGCCTGTTTTCTCGCGGAACCCTCCCCGAGGCCTCGCGCATCGCTCATGTGCTGCGTGGCGAGACCACCGGTGGTCTGCTGCTGATGGCCGCTGCGGTCGCCGCACTGATCTGGGCCAACAGCCCCGCCTCGTCGAGCTACTTCGACCTGCGGGAGTTCACCATCGGTCCCGAGGCACTGCATCTGGATCTCAGCCTCGGCACCTGGGCCGCGGACGGTCTGCTGGCGATCTTCTTCTTCGTGGCCGGGCTCGAACTCAAGCGCGAGTTCGTCGCCGGCGACCTGCGCGACCCCCGCCGGGCCGCGCTGCCGGTCGCCGCGGCCGTCGGCGGGATGCTCGTGCCCGCCGGGGTCTTCGTGGCCGTCGTCCTGGCCGGCGGCGCGGAGGAGGGCCTGCGCGGGTGGGCGATCCCGACCGCGACCGACATCGCCTTCGCGCTGGCGATCCTGGCGATCATCAGCACGCACCTGCCCGTCGCGCTGCGCACGTTCCTGCTGACCCTCGCGGTGGTGGATGACCTCTTGGCGATCGCGGTCATCGCCATCTTCTATACCTCCGATCTGGACCTGGCCATGCTGGGTCTGTCCCTGTTGCCGCTGCTGGCCTTCGGCTTGTTGGTGCAACTGCGCAAGAGCCCCGCGATCTTGCTCTTGCCGCTCGCCTTGGTGACCTGGGCCCTGGTGCACGAGTCCGGGGTGCACGCCACCGTGGCGGGGGTGCTGTTGGCCTTCACCGTTCCGGTGCACCACGAGGACGGCCCCGAGGAGGAGGCGCACGGCCCGGCTGAGGCGATGGAGCACCTGGTGCGCCCGCTGTCGGCGGGCCTGGCAGTGCCGGTCTTCGCGTTCTTCGCCTCTGGTGTCGCCGTGGGCGGAGTCAGTGGCTTGGGCGAATCCCTGCGCGACCCGGTGGCGCTGGGCATCGTGCTGGGCCTGGTCCTCGGCAAGCCGATCGGCGTCGCCGGCTCGGCCTGGCTCCTGCACACCTTCACCCACGCCGACCTCGACTCGGACCTCTCCTGGGTCGACGTGGTCGGGCTGTCATTGCTGGCCGGAGTCGGGTTCACGGTCTCGCTGCTGATCGGTGAACTGGCCTTCGACGGGTCCGACCGGCAGGACGCCGTCGTGGTGGCGGTTCTCGTCGGATCACTGGCGGCCGGGTCGCTGGCGGCGATCGTGCTGCGTGCGCGCAACCGGACCTATCGTCGGCTCATCGAACGAGAAGAGACCGACGACCCTGCGAGCGACCCGGCATCGCTTGGGTAGGGTCGGCGCATGACCGATCGGCCCAGCCCGGACGACCCGACCATCGGTCGGCTCGTCGCCGACGCCAGCCGCGACATCTCGACGCTGGTCTCCAAGGAGATCGAACTCGCCAAGTCTGAGCTCAAGGTCAGCTTCAAAGCTGGCGGGCTCGGGGTGGGTATGTTCGCCGGCGCCGCGTTCCTGCTCCTGCTCGGCGTCATCTTCGCCTCGATCTCCCTGGCCTACTTCTTCAACTGGCTGGGCCTGGGTCTGGCGCTCTCGTTCCTGATGGTCTTCGTGGTCTATCTGGTGCTCGCCGCGATCCTCGGCCTGCTCGGCTACCGCAGCGTGAAGAAGGTCGGCCCGCCCGAGAAGGCCATCGAGCAGGGCAAGGGGATCCCCCGGGCCCTCAAGGGCAAGGTCTGATCCCTCCACGAGGTTGAACTGCTCGACCAGCGGCTCAGCGGGCGCAAGCCCCGGTTGAGACCTGCTGGTCTGCCGTGCGGCCATCGGCGGCCGCGTCGGCCACCTGCGCGGCGGTCAGGGCATACCCGGTGTCGCTGTCGGTCACCGAGGCCGCGAAGACCACTCCGACCACCTCGCCCGCCGTGCTCACGATCGGGCCACCGGAGTTGCCCGGACGCACCAGGCCCCGCAGGGAGTAGACCTCGCGGATGATGGTGCCCTCGCCGTAGATGTCGGGTGAGCGCAACCGTTGCTCGTCGCGGATGCGAGCCGGCTGGACGTCATAGGGGCCGTCTTGGGGGTAGCCCAAGATGGCAACCGGGTCCTGAGGGGCGGCGGGGTTGCTGGAGTCGTTGAACGGCAACACCTCAAGACCCGTGCTGTCGAAGCTCAGCACCGCGATGTCGAGGTCTTCGTCGTACTCCACGACGGTCGCGGCGATGTCGCGGTCGGGGAGAATGATCTGGGGGTCGTCGACGCCGGCGACCACGTGGGCGTTGGTCATCAGTCGCCCGTCGGCATAGAGGAACCCGCTGCCCTCGACTCCACGACCGCACTGGTTGGTCCCCCGGATCTTGAGGACCGATTCACCCGCCCGCACGACGTCGGGATCACGCAGGAGGCGCTGGTCGCCCGGCTTGACGCTGACGATCCGCTCGGGGGCGAACGGCTCGAGGTAGCGGGGGAAGAACGTCGTGCCGACCACGTTGTTGAAGGCGTCGAGCACATGCACGGCCGAGGCGGGCAGCGCCTCGTTGACCGTCGAGAGCACGCTCGAACTGCGCACCTGGGGAGTGACTCCGGCGATGCGGGCACCGGAGATCGCCACCCCCAGGGCCCAGGCGACGATCAGGACCGCGCCCGCGCTCAAGAGCGCGCCGCCGATGGCATCGAGGGCACGCACCGGTTGCCAGCGCATGCGGGCGCGCAGCCTGCTGCCCACGAACTGCAACAACCCCTGCCCCAGGGAGGCGGCCAGGATCACGATGAACAACGCCCCGAGCGAGACGAGAAGGGACGGGTTGGCGTCACCGAGAGCCACCGGGGCCAGCCAGACGCCCAGCAACCCGCCCAGCAGGAGACCCGTCGTGGCGAACGCGCCGGTCACGAATCCCTGCCAGTAGCCCGAGAGGGCATAGGCCAAGACGGTGATGACCAGGAACCAGTCGAGTGCGTTCACAGGTGCCTCTTCATCGGCGTCTCTTGAGGAAGTCGGTGTTGGGTGCCGGGAGGTCGTCGAGGTCGGCATCGGTCGCGGTGCTGCGGCCGACGAGCATGTAGTCGGGGAGTTCATGAGCCGGCGCGTCAGGCATGTCTTCGATCCAGCCGAGGAACTCGAAGAGCCGGGCGATGATCCCCGCGGTGAAGCCCCAGCAGATGACGTCGTGATCGTTGCCGATCAAGAAGCCCGGGCTCGTCCACCCGCTTGGTCCGCGGACGATGATGCGGTGGGCCGGGTCGAGAAGGTCGCTGAGAGGGACGCGATAGACCGCGTGGACCTCCTCGGGTGAGGTGACTCGGACCTCGCTCTGCTCGCGCCACCAGGCCAGGACGGGTGTCACGGCGAACCCGCTGGGCGGAATCCACAGCGCCGGCAGGTCGGCGAACACGTCGACGCCGTGGGGGTTGAGGCCGGTCTCTTCCTCGGCCTCGCGCAGCGCGGTCTGCACCTCGGTCTCGCCGGGGTCGACCGTCCCGCCCGGGAAGCTGACCTGACCCGGGTGGGAGCGCATCGTGTGGTTGCGCTCGGTGAGCAGCAGGTCGGGCCCGTGGTCGTCGTGCTCGCCGAAGAGCATCAAGACCGCCGAGGCGCGGGTCTCTTCGTCTTCGGGAGGCATGAAGCGGGTGAGGTCGTGCACGCTGATCGCGCGGGCGGCCTCCTCGACCGGGCGCAGCCAGTCAGGCATAGTCGTCACAGCGTCACCCCCAGGTGTGTCTCCACAAGCGTCTCAAGTTCTTCCGAGGAGTTCACGGCGCCCGCTTTGAGGTAGGCGAGGCTCCCGTCGTCGTCGACGAAGGCCAGGTAGGGGTAGCCACGCACGGCCGCGAACTCGTCGGTGTCGAGAAGGTCGCCGCCGGGGTCGGCGAGCTGGGGGAAGGTGACCCCGCGTTCGTCGAGTTGCTCGAGGGCGGTGCCGGGGAAGGTATCGGTCGAGTCGATGCCGAGCAGGGCCACGGTGTCACCGAACCGCTCGTGGAAGCTTTGCAGGATCGGCATCTCCTTCTTGCACGCGGTGCAGGCGGACTGCCAGAGGCTGATGATCATCGGACCGCGCAGCGTCGACAGGTCGACCGACTGGCCGCCTCCCAGACACGGCAGGGTCAGCGGGGTCAGCGCTCCGCCCCCGGGGCCGTTCTCACACTCGAGCAGGCCCGCCTCGGCTTTGAGCGCGCGGAGTTCGGCGGTGTCGACCTCGATCTTGGAGGCCGGGGCCACCTGCCCCGGCTCGAGCACCGGAGCCTGGTCGTCACCGGAGCAGCCGACCAATGAGGCCACACACAGGCTCAGTGTCGCCGTCATCCCGAGAAGCCGCCTCATGCACGCCCCTCCGTGCGCAGCAACTTCGCCGCCGTCTCGGGGTCTGTCGGGCCCTCGCCGTAGGACGGACACCACCGGGCGACGGGGCAGGCGCCGCAGGCGGGCTTCTGGGCGTGGCAGCAGCGCCGCCCGTGCCAGACCAGGTGGTGGCTCAGCATCGTCCA
>JBFIDC010000041.1:0-15849 GCA_041581495.1 Nocardioides sp.
CACCCCGCTGGAGGTCTCGACGACCCCGCTGGGGGTCTCGACCACCCCACCCTCGGTCTCGACGACGGTGACAGCCCCGGTGTCCACGAGGATGCCGTGCTCGAAGGCGGGGTCGATCGGGACGTCGAGGGCGGCGCCCGGCTCGAGCAGGATCTCGGCGCCCAACAGCGGAGTGAAGGTGGCGACCGGCGAGGTCTGACCGAGCAACGACCCGAGGAAGACCCGCGCCGTCCAACCTGGTCCGCCGACCGGCGGCGGCGCGAAGTGCTCGAAGCCCGGCTTCCCATCGCGGGCCTCGTCGGGGAGCGCGACCCACAGTTGAGCGCCGTGCAACGTCGTGGTGCCGCTCGTCGAGACTTCGGAGTGGCTGATCCCACGACCGGCGGTCATCAGGTTGAGTTCACCGGGTCGGACCATGGCGTGGTTCCCAGCGCTGTCCCGGTGCTCGATCTCGCCGGAGAAGAGCCAACTGACCGTTTGCAGACCGATGTGCGGGTGCGGGGCAACGCTCATCCCGCCGCTCGCGGCGACCTCGTCGGGGCCGTAGTGGTCGAGGAAGCACCAGGCGCCGATCAAGGACCTGCCGCGGGTCGGCAACGTCCGGCGTACCAGCATCGCGCGAAGGCCGCCGAGCGGCACCTCGCGGGCAGTGATGACCTCGACGCTCACGCCCGTGCCTCCACTCGCACCACGACCGACTTCGAGGTCGGGGTGTTGCTGCCCTCGGCAACCGAGTCGAGGGGCACCAATGGGTTGGTCTCGGGATAGTAGGCCGCCGCACAGCCGCGTGGCTGCTCGTAGGACACGATCCGGAAGTCCTCGGCGCGCCGGACCACCCCGTCCTTCCACTCGCTGATCAGGTCGACGTGGTCCCCCTCGGCGAACCCGAGGTGGGTGATGTCATCGGGATGCACGAACACGACCCGCCGGCCCCCCTTGATGCCGCGGTAGCGATCGTCGAGCCCATAGATCGTGGTGTTGAACTGGTCGTGCGAGCGCAGGGTCTGCAGCAGCAGTCGACCCTCTGGCACCTCGAGGACCTCGATCGGGCTCACCGAGAACACGGCCTTGCCGGACTCGGTCGCGAAGGCGCGCGCATCGCGTGGCCCGTGCGGCAGGACGAAACCACCGGGCTCGTCGATCCGCTCGTCGTAGGACTCACAGCCGGGCACCACCCGGGAGATCACCTGGCGGATCGCGGCATAGTCGCTGCGGAAGTCGGCCCAGGGCAGGTCGTACCTTCCGCCCAGCGTGGCCTCGGCGAGCGAGCACACGATGTCGACCTCGGAGCGCAGATCGCGCGACGCGGGCTTCAACGGGCCCTGCGAGGCGTGCACCGACGACATCGAGTCCTCAACCGTGACTCGCTGCGGGCCACCGCCGGTGCGGTCTCGTTCGCTGCGACCCAGGGCCGGGAGGATGAGCGCCTCACGGCCGGTCACGACGTGCGAGCGATTGAGCTTGGTCGAGACCTGCACGGTCAGAGCGGCACGACGCATCGCGGCCTCGGTGACCTCGGTGTCAGAGACCGCCGAAACGAAGTTGCCACCCATCGCGAAGAAGACCTTGGCCCGACCATCGGCCAGGGCGCGCACGGCCTCGACGGTGTCGAAGCCGGGCTCGCGGGGCGGGTCGAAGCCGAACTCAGCCTGCAGGGAATCGAGGAACGCCGCTTTGGGGCGCTCCCAGATGCCCATCGTCCGGTCGCCCTGGACGTTGGAGTGGCCGCGCACCGGGCACAACCCGGCGCCGGGCTTGCCGATGTTGCCCTGCGCGAGGGCCACATTGACGAACTCCTTGATGGTGGCCACCGCGTTGCGGTGCTGGGTGATGCCCATCGCCCAGCAGAAGACGGTGGCGCCGGACTCGCGGATCATCTGCGCGGCCTGTTCGATCACCTCACGGCTCAGGCCGGTCGCCCGGCCGACGATGTCCCAGTCGAGGCGACTCACGTGCTCGGCCCAGGCGTCGAACCCGACGGTGTGCGCGGCGACGAACTCGCGGTCGATCGCATCCCACTCGATCAGCAGCGACCCGATCGCCTGGAAGAGCGCGAGGTCCCCGTTGAGTCGGATCGGGAGGTGCAGGTCGGCCAGGGGGGTTCCGCCGCCGACCCAGCCGCGGGGGGTCTGGGGGTTCTTGAAGTTGACCAGACCCGCTTCCTGAAGCGGATTGACCGCGATGATGCGGGCGCCGTTGCCCTTGGCCTGCTCCAGGGCCGTGAGCATGCGCGGATGGTTGGTGCCGGGGTTCTGACCCAGGACGACGATGAGTTCGGCGTCGTGGACGTCCTCCAACGACACCGACCCCTTGCCGATCCCGATCGTCTCGGCCAACGCCACCGAGGTGGACTCGTGGCACATGTTGGAGCAGTCGGGCAGGTTGTTGGTCCCGAAGGCGCGCACGAACAACTGGTAGGCGAACGCCGCCTCGTTCGAGGTCTTGCCGGAGGTGTAGAAGACCGCCTCGTTGGGACTGCCCAACCCGGTCAGGTGCTTCGCGATCATCGCGAAGGCGGCGTCCCACCCGATCAGCTCATAGTGGGTGGCGCCTTCGCGCAGCACCATCGGCTCGGTGAGCCGACCCTGCTGCCCTAGCCAGTAGTCGCTCTTGTCGGCGAGGTCGGCGATCGGGTGCTGGGCGAAGAACTTGCGGTCGAGACGGCGCACGGTTGCTTCTTCGGCGACCGCTTTGGCGCCGTTCTCGCAGAACTCGGCGGTGTGTCGGTGCCGTGGATCCGGGTCCGGCCAGGCGCACCCTTGGCAGTCGAACCCGTCCACCTGATTCAACTTGCGCAGGGTCTGCGCCGTGCGGCGCACACCCATCTGGTCCACGGCTCGCTTCATGGCGACCGCGACCGCCAGTGGGCCGGCGGCGGCCTGTGGAACACCCGCCACTTCGAGGCCGCGCTCGTCCACATCGCGCTTCGGAGGCCTGCGTGTCACGGGTCCATCCTGCCCCCTGACTCGCCCCCCGACCCTGTTGCCAGGGTCGGCGGAGGCACTAGGTTCTTTGCGTCGACACCTGATGTGTCCAGTCACACCCCGTGAAGGAGCGTTGTATGAGCAGCACCGAACCGCCCGCCGGTCCCCCGTCTTCGGGAGACGAAGGTATGCCGCCGCCTCCCCCGACTGGTGGCGCCGTCCCGCCACCGCCACCGCCGCCGCCGCCGGCCTCGGTGCCGCGGGTCCGCAGTGGAACATCGGAGACGCGCTGAACTTCGGCTGGACCAAGTTCCAGGCGAACGCCGGCCAGTTCATCATCGCGGGGCTGATCCTCTTCGTCGGCATCGCGATCATGGTGGGCGTGAGCGTGGGCCTCCAGAGCGCCTTGCTGAGCACCGCCGAATGCCGCACCGACCCCGAAACGTTGGTCTGGTCATGTGACGGCGGCTCAGGCTTCATCGCCAGCCTGTTCGTCGGCGCACTGAGCGCAGCGTTGATCTTCGTCGTCGCTCAGGTGATTGCCGCAGGCCTGATTCGAGGGGCCCTCGGCGTGACTGAGGGGCGGCCCTTCGAGTTCAGCGAGATGCTGAAGACCGACAAGATCGGCCCGGTTCTTATCACCAGTCTGATCGTCGCCGGCTTGTCGTTCGTCGGATTCCTGCTGTGCTACCTCCCCGGTCTGATCGTGGCGTTCTTCACTCAGTGGAGCCTGTACTTCGTCATCGACAAGGGCCTGTCACCGGTCGACGCCATCAAGGCCAGCGTGGACCTGGTCCGCAACAGGATCACCGACACTCTGATCTGGTACATCGTCGGCGGCCTGGTGGCCGGCGCGGGCGCCATCGCCTGTGGTGTCGGTTTGCTGGTCACTCTCCCGATCGCCTTGCTGGGTGGCGCCTACACCTACAAGACCCTGACTGGGCAATCGGTCGCTGCCTGAGCACGACAACCCCGCTGACCCGTCCGTGATCCACGGGCGGGTCAGCGTTGTCATGTGCTCCTTCGACGACCCGCGAGTGCTCGCTTTGATCGAGGCGCTGACCGACGAACTCGCCGATGAGGGCTACACCGCCGAGCAGACGTTCGGCTACTCCCCCGAACAACTGGCGGCCTCGAGGGTCCACCTGGTCGGCGCCGTCGTCGACGACGCCCTCGTGGGGATCGGCGGCGTCGAGGTCCAGGCCGATGGGTACGCCGAACTGAAACGGTTCTATGTCACCCCCGAGCATCGCGGCCAAGGCGTTGCCGACGCGGTGATGGCCGCGCTGCTGGAACACGCCCACGCCAGCGGCGTGCGCGTCGTACGACTCGAGACCGGCGACAAGCAGCAAGCCGCGATCGGCTTCTATGCCCGACACGGGTTCACGGTCGTCGACCGGTTCCCGCCCTACCTCGAGAGTGCGACGTCGGTCTGCATGGCGCGCAGCCTCTAACTGTTGGAGAACACCGCGGGACTGTCGTCGCCATCGGGACCCCGGCCGGCCCAACTCCAGGCGTAGGCAGGGTCCTCGACGGCGAGGCCGCCCTCGCCGAACTCCAGCGGCGCGAACGTGTCGACCATGACGGCCGACTCCTCGAAGTACTCCACGCCCAGTGACGCCTCGATGGCCGACGGCTGCGGACCGTGGGCATGGCCGCCGGGATGCAGCGAGATCGATCCGATCCCGATCCCCGATCCCTTGCGCGCCTCGTAGTCGCCACCGACGTAGAACATGACCTCGTCGCTGTCGACATTGGAGTGGTAGTAGGGCACCGGGATCGCCAACTCGTGATAGTCGACCTTGCGGGGCAAGAAGTTGCAGATCACGAAGTTGTGGCCCTCGAAGACCTGGTGCACCGGCGGCGGCTGGTGGATCTTGCCGGTGATCGGCATGTAGTCGTCGATGTTGAACGTGAAGGGGTACAGGCAGCCGTCCCAGCCGACCACGTCGAACGGGTGGGTCGCATAGACCATGCGCGAGCCGACGATGCCGGCGCGGGTGCGGTGCTTGACCAGCACCTCGACGTCGACGCCTTCCTCGAGGAGCACCTGGTTCGGACCATGGAGGTCGCGCTCACAGAACGGGGCGTGCTCGAGCAGTTGTCCGTAGCGAGACAGATAGCGCTTGGGTGGGGCGATGTGACTGTTGGCCTCGATCGGATAGAGCCGGCACGACTCGGCGGGAACCCATCGGTGCGTGGTGGCCCGGGGAATGACCACGTAGTCGCCGGTGCGGAAGCTCAGCGCCCCGAATACGGTCTCGACGACCCCGCTGCCGTGCTCGACATAGACGCACTCGTCACCGATCGCGTTGCGATACAGCGGCGAGGGGTCGGTCCCGGTCACGACGTACCCGATGCGTACGTCGTTGTTGCCGAGGACCTGGCGACGACCGGTGACCGCGTCCGGGTCGGTGGTGAGGTCGTGCAGTCTGAGGTGTCGCGGTTTGAGCGGGTGATTGGGCGTGAGGGTCTGGTCGGGCAGGTCCCAGACCTCGCTGGCCACGATGGCCGAGGGCACGCCACGGTGATACAGGAGCGAGGAGTCGGACGAGAACCCTTCCTCACCCATGAGTTCCTCGTAGTAGAGGTGGCCGTCGGGGTCGCGGTGCTGGGTGTGCCGCTTCGGCGGGATCTCGCCCACCGCTCGGTAGTACGCCATGTCTGGTTACGTTAGTCCCGTGTCACTCGAGACGGGACTGAACCAGGCGTGGCGCGCCATCGTCGATGACGCTGCGATCTTCCCGCCCGGCAACGCGCCACTGCACGAGGCGACCGCGGCCTACGGCGCGCGAACGGCCGCCGAGGGCGCCGATCTAGTCGGCTCCTTCGTGCTCAAGGACACCGACCTGCCGCTGGTCCGCGGCGTGCAGATGCCGCTGTCCGTGGTGGTGACTGGGGGTGCCGGACAACTGGCGGGCCCCGTCGAACTCGGCCACAGGCTCGGTCTGCACCTCGCCGGTCTCGAGATCGCGCTGCGCGATCTCGACGACCTGGCCGGCAATGCCCGCCGCGTGGTGGCCGCGCTGTCACAGGTCGAGGACGACCTGCCGGTGTTCGTGGAGTTGCCGCAGGCGCCCCTCTCGAGCGGTTGGCTGACTGCCGCGGACGTCGTCGCCGAGGCCGAGCTCAGCCTGAAGTTCCGCACCGGCGGCCTCGATGCGAGCGCCTACCCTTCCGTCGAGACGCTCGCCGGCTGGATCGACGCGTCCCTGGACCGCGAGACGGCGTTCAAGTGCACCGCGGGCCTGCACAACGCCGTACGACACACCGGCGAGGACGGGTTCGAGCACCACGGCTTCCTCAACGTCCTGCTCGCCACCCGCCGCGCGTTCGACGGTGCCCCGATCGAGGAGGTGGTCGCCTTGCTCGACCAGCGGTCCCCGGAGGCGCTCGTCGCGGCCGCCGCCGACCAGGACCTCGCCGGCGCGCGGCGCTGGTTCACCTCGTTCGGTTCCTGCTCGGTCATCGAGCCTTGGGACGACCTCCGACAGCTGGGATTGATCTGATGGTCTCGACAAGCTCGACCGCCCAAGGCTTCGGGCTCGACCACCTGCCGTACGGCGTCTTCTCGACCGGTGGAGGGCCGCGGCGGGTGGGCGTCCGGTTCGAGGAGGGAATGCTCGACCTCTTCGCCGCGACCGGGCGTCCTGAGTTCGACTCCCCCTCGCTCAACGCGTTCTTGGCCCTGGGCCCGCAGGTGTGGCGCCAGACCCGCGAGGAGGTTCGCGCCCTGGCCGAGTCGGGCGATCATCAGATCCCGCTCGCCGATGTCGTCCTGCACCTGCCCATCGAGGTGGCCGACTATGTCGACTTCTATGCCTCCATCGATCACGCCACCAACGTCGGTGCGATGTTTCGCCCCGACGGCGATGCGCTGACCCCCAACTGGCGACACCTGCCGATCGGCTACCACGGCCGGGCCGGCACGGTGGTGGCCTCGGGAACGCCGATCGTTCGTCCCTGCGGCCAGCGGAAGGCCCCCGACGAGGCGGCCCCGACGTTCGGTCCGAGTCGACGCCTCGACATCGAGGCCGAGTTGGGGTTCGTCGTCGGCGCACCCTCGCGACTCGGCGAGCCGGTGCCGACGACCGGGTTGGCCGATCACGTCTTCGGGGTGACCGGGCTCAACGACTGGTCGGCCCGCGACCTCCAGGCCTGGGAGTACGTGCCGCTCGGTCCGTTCCTCGGCAAGTCGTTCGCGACGTCGATCTCGCCGTGGGTCACTCCCCTGGCGGCGCTGGACGCGGCCTGGGTCGACCTCCCCGAGCAGGACCCCGAGCCGCTGCCCTACCTCTCGCCGGGCGCCACCCGCGGCCTCGACATCGACGTGGAGGTGGTGTTGAACGGCGAGGTGATCAGCCGCCCGCCGTTCCGCACGATGTATTGGTCACCGGCCCAGATGCTGGCGCACATGACGGTCAACGGCGCCTCACTGCGTACCGGCGACCTGTTCGCCTCCGGCACCATCAGCGGCCCCGAGCACGGCCAGCGCGGGTCGCTGTTGGAGTTGAGTTGGGGTGGCAAGGAGCCGTTCCAGGCCGGTGGTCGCGAGCACAGCTTCCTCGAGGACGGTGACGAGGTGGTCCTGCGCTACTCGTCGCCCGGTGTGTCCGGGGATCGCATCACCCTGGGTGAGGTTGTTGGGCGGGTTGAGCCGTCGCGTCCGTAGGTCGGAGTCCCCGGATATCAGGGAAGTCACGCACTTCTGCACCGAGATCCCGGCCAAGAAGTGACAGAGTTCCCTGATCCCCGGGGACTCCTGCAACCGTTCGGGCCTCGAACACCCCTACTCTCTGCGCATGGGCCTTCTCACCCCGATCGCGATCTGGCTCGGCTCGACCACCTGGATGCCCAAAATCCTTCCCCAGGTGGTCTGGCTCGACAAGTCCATCCACAAGCTCACGCGGGGCCGGCTGACGTTGGTCGCGATCGCGGGGCTGCCGAGCGCCTACCTCACCGTCAAGGGGAGGAAGAGCGGCATCGAACGTACGACGCCGCTGCTGTGTGTGCCCGATGGCGAGACGATCCTGATCGCCGGCTCCTACTTCGGCGCCCCGAAGATGCCGCTGTGGGTAGGCAACCTGCGCGCGGCGGGCACCGCCCGAGTGCAGCACCGCAAGGAGACCTTCGAGGTCGCCGCGACCGAGTTGGCCGGCGACGCGCGCGAGGAGGCCTGGCAGGTCATGCTCAAGACCTGGCCCAACTACGCGAAGTACGAAGAGCGCGTCGATCGACTCATCCCCGTCTTCCGGCTCGTTCGCGTCTGAGCCGGGCCTCCAGGGGGGTCCCGGGTAGGTTCGGCCCGTGCAGTACGGCCAGTTCCCCGCCCCGCGGTTCACCATCGCGCACCTGAGCGATGTCCACCTCCTCAGCGAGGGTCGCAAGCAGTACGACGCGATCGTTCCCGAGGACGGACTGCGGCTGGCCATCGCGCGGCTCAGGCGACTCGACCCCGTCCCGGATGCCCTCGTCTTCAGCGGAGACCTGGCCGACAAGGGCGAGCCCGCCGCCTATGCGCGCATTCGGGAGTTGGTCGAGCCGGTGGCCGCCGAGATGGGCGCCCAGGTGGTGTGGGTGATGGGCAATCACGACGACCGCGCCCCCTACGCCGCCGAGTTGTTCGATCGCGACCACGGCGACACCGCGGCCGACGACATCCCCGCCCAGGACGCGGTCTATGACGTGCGCGGCCTGCGGATCATCTCGCTCGACACCAGCGTGCCCACCTACCACCACGGAGAACTCACCGACGATCAGTTGGCCTGGCTGAGCGAGGTCCTGGCGACGCCGGCCGAACACGGCACGGTGCTGGCCCTGCACCACCCGCCGATCCCGGTGCCCATGCTGCCCCCGGCAGGGATCATCGAACTGCTCGAGATGGACCGGCTTGCCGCGGTCATCGAGGGCACCGACGTGCGGATCATTCTCGGCGGGCACTACCACTACACGACCCACTCGACGTTCGCGGGAATCCCGGTCTCGGTCGCCTCCGCCGGTTGCTACACCGTCGATGTGGCTCCCGTGGACCGGCTGATCTCGGGCGTGGACGGTCACCAGGCCTTCAACATGGTGCATGTCTACGACGATCGGGTCGTGAACACCGTCGTTCCGCTGGCACAGGCGCCGGAGGTCAGCGGCTTCGGCTCCGAGATGGCCGAGCTGCTCGAGGCGATGACGCCCCAGGAGCGCACCGAGACCATCAGCCGCAAGGACTCCGACTTCAATCTGGGCGTCGAGGGCCCGTTGATGGACCCCTGATCAGACGACCAGACGCACCGATCGGGCCGTACGCCCGGTGCGGGCCGCACGGCCGGTTCGCGCGGTGGTCTCGCGCACCGCGTCGAGGAAGACCGGCGACCAGTTCGCGTGGTCGGCGAAGACCGACGCGTGGCCGCCAGGGGCCTCGAAGATCTGCACGTCGCGGATCGCGGCCGCCATGGCGCGCTGCCGTGCGGCGGGGACAGCCTTGTCCTTGGTGGTGATCACCACGGCTGTCGGCACGTCGATGTCGCCGATCCATTCGGTGGAGTTGAACCGGCCCAGTTCGCCGAGCACCTCAGGCATGGACAACATGCTGGTGCTGCGGAACTCGCGGGCCCCCCAGCCGACCAGGTCGCCTTGGAACTCGTCGGGGGATTCGGGCAGGCGCAGCGCGTGCTGGGCCACCCGCGCCTGAACCGCGGCCGCAAGACCGTCCATGGCCAAGCCCATCACCGGGAAGAACATCTTCTCCCCGAGGTGCCCGCGCCAGTTGCAGCTGGTCGAGGCGAGCACGAGGCCCGAGACCCGCTCGGGGTGACGCCGCCACATCTCTTGGGCGACCGGGCCGCCCATGGAGTAGCCGGCCACCACGGCCTGGCGAACTCCCAGGGTCTTGAGGAGGGCGGCAACGTCGTCGGCGCAGTCGGTGATCCGGAACCGGGGCGAGTGGATGCCGCGGCCGTGCCAGCGTTGATCGAGGGCGATCACCCGGTGGGTCCGGGTCAACTCGTGGAGGACACCGACCCAGCACAACTGGGCCCCGGCGCCGAGCCCATGGAGCAGAACAACAGTCGGAGCGTCGGGGGTCGGGCCGGGCACGTCGACCACGAACGCCTTGCCGCGACCACGCAACTTGACCATCCGGCCGTTCGGCACCTGCTCGACATCAGGCAGGTCGAAGAGTCGGGCGACTGCTGCACGACCGGCGGTCTTGCCGATGTGCTTGCCGGCGAACCCACCCGCACGCGTGGAGGTGCGCACACCGAACCGCGTGGTTTGCCACGCGGTCCTGGCCAGCAGTCGGGGCAGTCTCATGCGGTCTCCTTGGTTGTGGCCGAACTGTTGGGGGCTGAATCGATCAGTTCTTGCAGCGCGGGTGCGAACTCGGCGATGAGCGGCCCCAGATCAGGGACGAGGTCAGGGCAAGACATGACGGAGAAATTCATCCGATTCTGATACGACCAGGCCGTCACGTTGAGGCCGATCCCCTCGAGGATGGGTCCGACACTGAAGAGATCGACCAGACGGAAGTCGCCCAACTGGAGTTCATCGCGAGGCCCGGCCACGTTGGAGACCACGACGTTGAACGGCGCCGGATGCCACGACGCCGCACGGAGCCGCGAATAGAGCCGCATCCCGGCGGCGAAGATCCCAGGCGGGGTGTATTCGGTCCAGTCCCGCAGCATGTCGGGGCCCGTGGCCTCGTGAGACACCTTGGCCGCGGCCGTGACCTTGCTGATCGTCAGGAGCCGCTCGCGGGGATCCTCGACGTCGGTGGCAAGCGTGGTGAACATGTTGGAGACCCGGTTGCCCTCGAGTCGCGGTACGCCGCTCGGCGCGTCGGTGCCCACCGGGACCCCTGCTGTCAACGACGAGGCGGGCCGCTCGCCCCTGGCGGCCATCCACCGACGCAGGGCACCGGAGACCACCCCGAGCACCATGTCGTTGACGGTGACGCCGTGTGCTGACTTGGCGGCTCTGATCTCATCGAACGACAAGGTGGTGGTGGCGAAGTTGCGTCGTGACCCCAGCGGCCCGTTGAACGAGGTCCTCGGCGCATCGAGGATCGGACGAGGTGGCGTGATCGCCGAGGTCTTGGTGATCTTCACCAGGTCGACCATGGCGGCGATGGTTCGCCAGACCAACGCGGGCAGCAAGAAGGCCTGCTTGAACCCGTCGACCAGCGCCGCCTGCAGGAGTTCGCGACCGGTGGGAGTCCGCTCGAGTTCGGGCACCGGCCCGGACGGGCCGCTGCCTGCCGTGGCATTGCCGAGCAGGTTGTTGGCGGCGTTGCCATCGGCGACGGAGTGGTGGATCTTGGCGATCACCGCCACCCGGCCGTGCTCGAGGCCCTCGCACACGTGCATCTCCCACAGCGGCACCGAGCGGTCCAACGGCACGCTGATGATCTGGCCGACCATCTTCTCCAACTCGGCCATGCCGCCCGGGCTCGGGACGGCGACCCGGAAGATGTGGCGCGCCGGGTCGATGTCCTTGTCGGCGATCCACAGCGGGTGATTGATGTGCAGCGGGTCCATCAGCGCGCGTTTGTGGAAGGGCGGCAGTTTGTCCAGGCGCGCCACGACCTTCTCGAGGAACACGTCGAAGTCGAAGCCACCGGTGCGCTCGAGGATCGTCACCTTGACCGTGTGCATGTGCATGGTCGGGGTTTCCATATAGAGGAACCCGGCGTCCACGCCCTTCATGCGCTGCATCAGCCGGCACCGGGGGCAGGCGGGTCGCCGACCGGCAACTCGCGCTTCATGATCTTGCCCGAGGCGTTGCGGGGCAGTTCGTCGAGGAAGCTGACATCGCGCGGGACCTTGTAGCCCGCCAACTGCGACTTCACGTAGGCACGCAGGTCGTCTGCGGAGACCTCCGACCCCGGCTCGCGGGCGACGTAGGCCGCCAGGCGCTGCCCGAACTTCTCATCGTCGACCCCGATCACTGCCGCCTCGCGCACCTCGGGGTGCCGACCCAGGGTCTCTTCGACCTCCAGGGGATAGACGTTCTCGCCCCCGGAGACGATCATCTCGTCGTCGCGGCCCACCACATAGAGGCGGCCCGCTTCATCGACCCGTCCGACGTCGCCAGAGACCATGTAGTCACCCAGGAACGCCTTGGTGTCACCCGAGGTGTAGCCGGCGAAGTGCGAGCCGCTGCGCACCGTGATCCGGCCGACCTCACCGGTGGGCACCTCGTGGTCCTGGTCGTCGAGGATCCGCAGGTCCGTGCCGATCGTGGGCCTGCCGGCGGTGTCGGGGGCGACGCGCAGGTCGGCCGGCACCGCGATGGTGATCATCCCGGCCTCGGTCGCGTTGTAGTTGTTGTAGACGACGTCTCCGAAGCGATCCATGAACGCGATGACCGAGTCTGCCCGCATCCGGGAGCCGCTCGCGCTGGCGAAGCGGAGGGTCGGCAGTCGGTAGCGGTCGAGCACCTCGGTCGGGAGTTCCATGATCCGCTCGAGCATCACGGGGACCACGGCCAGACCGGTGGCGCCGGTGCGCTCCACCATCTCCAGGGTCGCCTCGGGATCGAAGCGACGCCGGGTCACCACGGTGCAACTGAGCACGGCAGAGATCACCAGCTGGCCGAATCCCCAGGCGTGAAACATGGGGGCGGCGACCACGGTGGTCTCACCTGCACGCCAGGGGATGCGGTCGAGCATCCCCGCCATCGCGGCGGCTCCACCCTCGGCGCCGCGCGTGGCTCCCTTGGGGGTGCCGGTCGTGCCCGAGGTCAGCAAGATGACCTTGCCGGCGCCGGCGGGCTTGGGAGGCCGAGAACCGGCGTGGGCGGCGATGACCGCCTCCAACGTCGGCGTACCGCCATCCGAGCCCGGAGCGTCCTGCCAGGCGACGAACTCGATCAGGCCGGGGATCTCGGCGCGGGCGTGCTCGACGAGCGCTGCGAACTCCTCGTCATAGATGATCAGTTCGGCGTTCTCTCGAGCGACCACGTCGGCCAGTTGTGGACCGGAGAAGCCGGTGTTGAGCATCAGGGCGTTCGCGCCCAGTTTTGCCGCGGCGCCGACGGCGTCGAGGAGGCCGCGGTGATTGCGGCACAAGATGGCCACCGTTTGCACCGGCCGGCCGCTGGGGGTTCGTTCGTGGGCGATGCCGGCGGCCAGCGCGTCCGAGCGGCGACCGAGTTCACCCCAGGTCAGCGACCCGAGTTCATCGATCAGACCGACCCCGTCGGGGTTGCGCACCGGAGCCATCAGAAGGCCGATCGCTGACGAGACGCCGTAGCGCCGAGTGACCAGACCCATCCGCACGTAGCGATCAGGCCGCAGCGGCGCGATCAGACCGGCCCTGGCGAGGGTTGCGGTCTGCCAGCGAGCGCGGCGCATTCGCCCGGCCACAGCGCCTCCGCTCGTCTCGTCACTCATCTGTTGCCCTTCCCCATGAAGTCGACTCGCATGACCCTAGGCCCACAAGCGGCCGGGTGTGTGGACTCAGCCGATGATCGGGAATCGGCGCGCCTCGGCCAGGACCTCGAGTGCCTCCTGCATCCGGCGCCGCACCTCGGCATCGACCTCTGCGATGTCGGGAGCATCACCGAACTCGGCCCGGATGTCGATGGGCTCGAGCACCTGGGTGGTGATCTTGGAGGGCAGGGGGAGGTTGGGGGGAAAGGCGAAACTGAAGCCGAACGGGAAGCCGAAACTCAGCGGGAAGTAGTCCGAACGCAGCACCTTCTGCAGCCGGAACAGCTTGGCCAGGGGCTCGCCGTGCCAGAGGAACAGTTGCGTCTCCTGCCCACCGATGCTCACCACCGGCACGATGGGGACGTCGGCCTCGAGCGCGGTGCGCACGTAGCCGGTGCGGCCATGGAAGTCGACCTTGGCCTGGTCGCGCGTCGGCCGCAGGACGTCGAAGTCGCCACCGGGGAAGACGATCGTCACCGCGCCGGACTCCAGCACCGCCGCGGCGTTCGCCCGAGTGGCCTCCACGAATCCGGCCGCGCGCATCGGTGGCCCAGCCGGACCGGTGAACAACATGTCGTGGGCCAGGGTGTAGATCGCTCGTTCGGGCCCGAAGTGCTCGTACATGGCCACGCCGATGACCGGGACGTCCATGGCGATGATGCCGCCGGAGTGGTTGGAGACGATCAACGCGCCGCCCTCGGCGGGGATGCGGTCGACGTCGTAGACCCGGCTGCGGTGGTAGGTCTTCACGACCTTGCTCAGCAGTGGCATCACCTTGGCCAAGAACTCCGGGTCGCGCAGCGACAGGTCGGCGGTCGGGACGGCCGGTGTCTTCTTTGCCGGTGCCTTCTTGGCAGCAGCCTTCTTCACGGGCGCCTTCTTGGTGGCAGCCTTCTTCACGGGCGCCTTCTTGGCGGCAGCCTTCTTCGCCGGGACTTTCTTGGCAGCAGCCTTCTTGGTGGCGGCCTTCTTGGCCGGGGCGTCGCTCATGAAGCCTTCCGCAGCGTGCCGCCGAGCATGCGGCGCCAACTGAACGGTTCGGGTGCGGCGGGGTCCTGCGCGAGGCGGTCGGTGACCACCGCGAGAGACAGCGGGTTCATCACCAACCCCATGTGGCTGCTGGGCACCGAGATGTTCTCCACCGCGGGGCCATCCTTGTCTTCGAGCGCACACCCGCGCCAGGGCACGATGCCGTCGGTCTTGGAATAGATCGCGGTGCTGTGCACCAGCAGGGGCTCACGCAGTTGATCGATGACCGACTCGGCGCGCTCGGAGAGACCGTGGGCGCGCCGCGACCGCTCGAACATCCGCGTCGTGCGCGTCTTCTCCCCTTCGGGGCGCCAGGGCGAGCCGAGGGTGATCACCTGGCGCACCCACTCGGGGCGCTCCTGGGCCAACCAGCGAGCCAGCAGACCGCCGAAGCTCCAGCCGATCAGGCTCACCGGCTGCTGATGATCGCCATAGACCTCATCGAGGCGAGCGAGTGCGCCGTCGAGCACCTCGTCGGTCAGACCGTGGTTGGTGCCGACTCCCCAGCCATAGGCGTCCCAGCCGCGCTGGCTCAGGTGGCTGCGCAACCTCTTGGTCATCAGGTCCGAGGCGTGGAAGCCCGGGATGACCAACACGGGGCGGCCCTGCCCGAGGTTCGGGTCGGCCAGCCGCGCCACCCGCCGGTCGGCGAAGGTGTCGAGGAGCAGGGAGCCCGCGAACTCCCCGGGAACCCGGAACGCCTCTCCGGCCGTCAGCACCAGAGATGGTTTGGGCAGGTCAGGGCGGCCCTCGAGGTCCTGCCCGATGCCTTCGGTCCGGAAGTCATACACATCACAAGTATCCGGGCCAGTGCCGCGAAACTGCAACACGTTCTAGTGCAGAAAGCACCGGCTGCCGCGTCAGACAGTTTTGCTATATTATATAGACATGCCAGTTGCCCCTGCTTCCGGCCCGCTCGCAGGCATCCGGGTCATCGACGCCTCCACGATCCTCGCGGGCCCCCTGGCCTGCCAGATCCTGGGCGACTTCGGGGCCGACGTCGTCAAGATCGAGCATCCCACCAAAGTCGACGGGATGCGCGGCCACGGCCCCGCCAAGGACGGCGTTCCGCTGTGGTGGAAGGAGATCTCGCGCAACAAGCGCACGATCGGCCTCAGCCTCTCCGACCCGCAGGGCGCCCAGATCTTCTTGAACCTGGCTGCGACCGCCGACGTGGTCGTCGAGAACTTCCGGCCCGGCACGCTCGAGCGCTGGGGAGTCGGCCCCGAGCAACTGCACGAGATCAACCCCGGATTGATCATCGTGCGGATCACCGGGTTCGGTCAGACCGGGCCGTACGCCGCCCGCGCCGGGTTCGGCACCCTGGCCGAGGCGATGAGCGGCTTCGCCCACCTGACCGGTCAAGCCGACGGCCCGCCCACCCTCCCGGCGTTCGGCCTGGCCGACTCCATTGCCGGCATCGCCGCGTCGTCGGCGGTGTCGATGGCGCTGCTGGCCCGCGAGCGAGACCTCGCCGCC
>JBFIDC010000042.1:0-15522 GCA_041581495.1 Nocardioides sp.
CAGAACCTGCGGTGGTCCTGGCACCCCCAGACCCAGGACCTGTTTCGTGAGGTCGACCCGGATCTGTGGGAAGCGACCGGCCGCGACCCGGTCAAGCTTCTCGGGGCCGTGGAGAAGGACCGGTTCGACGCCTTGGCCCTCGACCACGGCTTCCGTGAGCGTCTCGGCGCCGCCGAGGCTGACCTGGCGGCGTACCTGAGCGAGGACCGGTGGTACCAGCAACGGGTACCGGAAGGGCCGGCCTCCATCGCCTACTTCTCTCCCGAGTTCGGGATCACCGCCGTGCTGCCCCAGTACTCGGGCGGACTCGGCATCCTCGCCGGCGACCACCTCAAGGCAGCCAGCGATCTCGGCGTGCCCATCGTGGGCGTGGGACTGCTCTACAAGCACGGCTACTTCAAGCAGTCGCTCTCGCGCGAGGGCTGGCAGCAGGAGACCTACCCGGTGCTCGACCCAGATGGGCTGCCGATCTCGGCTTTGTTGGAGCCCGACGGTTCACGGGCCACGATCTCGATCGATCAGCCGGGGAGCCCGCCGTTGGTGGCTCGGATCTGGGTCGCCAAGGTCGGGCGGGTGCCGCTGCTGATGCTCGACACCGATGTCGAGGGCAACCCCGACCACTATGTCGACGTCACCGATCGGCTCTACGGCGGCAACAGCGAGCACCGACTGCGTCAGGAGTTGCTCCTCGGGGTCGGCGGCGTCCGTGCCCTGCGGGCGTTCTCACGGATCACCGGCGCCCCCGAGCCCGAGGTCTTCCACACCAACGAGGGCCACGCGGGCTTCTTGGGGCTCGAACGCATCCGGGAACTGACGGTGGCCGAGGGTGGACCCAAGGTCGACTTCGACACCGCCCTCGAGATGGGGCGCGCCTCGACGGTGTTCACCACCCACACCCCGGTGCCCGCGGGCATCGACCGTTTCCCCAGGACCCTGGTCGAGCAGTACTTCAGCCAGGGCGGAGCGACCCCGGGTGTGCCGATCGAGCGGATCTTGGCGCTCGGCGCCGAGGACTACGAGTCCGGTGACGCCGAGGTGTTCAACATGGCGGTCATGGGCTTCCGCTTGGCGCAGCGAGCCAACGGCGTCTCCCAACTCCACGGACACGTCAGCCGCGGCATGTTCAACGGATTGTGGCCGGCCTTCGACGAGGCCGAAGTCCCGATCGGCTCGATCACCAACGGGGTTCACGCGCCGAGTTGGGTCGCCAGGGAGGTCTTCGATCTCGCCAGCGCCCAGGGTGCCCCGGCGGACGGCGACGACGTGGATGCGTTCATGGCGGCCGTCGACCAGGTGCCCGGAGCCGAGATCTGGGCGGTCAAACGACAACTCCGCGAACGCCTGGTTCAGGACGCTCGTCGCCGACTGGCCAAGTCGTGGCAGCAACGCGGTGCCGCCAAGGCCGAGTTGGGGTGGATCGAGGATGCCCTCGACCCCGAGGTGCTCACCATCGGCTTCGCTCGGCGGGCCGCCTCCTACAAGCGCCTCACCTTGATGATGCGCGATCCCGAGCGGCTCAAGCGCCTGCTCCTGCACCCGGAGCGACCCATCCAACTGGTCATCGCAGGCAAGGCGCACCCCGCCGACGACGGCGGCAAGAAGCTGATCCAAGACATCGTGCACCTCTCCGACGACCCGGAGATCCGGCACCGCATCGTCTACCTGCCCAACTACGACATCGCCATGGCCCAGCCGCTGTACCCCGGCTGTGACGTGTGGCTGAACAACCCGCTGCGGCCCTACGAAGCGTGTGGCACCTCGGGCATGAAGGCCGCCCTGAACGGGGGCCTGAACCTCTCGGTGCTCGATGGCTGGTGGGATGAATGGTTCGACGGCGAGAACGGTTGGGCCATCCCCACTGCCGACGGCGTCGAGGACATCGACAAGCGCGACGACATCGAGGCCGAGGCCCTCTATGACCTCATCGAGAACGACGTGGCCCCCCGCTACTACGACCTGGGGCCCGACGGGGTTCCGACGCGGTGGCTGGAGATGGTCCGCCACACGCTGAAGTCGCTCGGCCCCAAGGTGCTGGCCACCCGCATGGTCCGCGACTACGTCAGGACCCTGTATGCGCCGGCCTGCGCCAACGCCCGTGCCCTGAACTCCGACTACCACGGGGCGGCCGAGTTGGCCGCCTGGAAGAAGAAGGTCAAGGCGAGTTGGCCCGAGGTTCGCGTGGAGCACGTCGAGAGCAGCGGTGTCGGCGATGCCCCGGAGGTGGGCGCCACCTTGAGCGTGCGGACCTTCGTCAGCCTGGGAGACCTCGGTCCCGACGACGTCCACGTTCAGGTCGTGCACGGCCAGATCAACAGCGACGACGAACTGATCTCGACCTCCGTGGGCGACCTGGCCGTCGCCGAGTCCTATGAAGGCGGGCGGTTCCGCTTCGACGGCACCGTCACCCTGAAGCGGGCCGGCGCATTCGGCTACACCGTGCGGGTCCTGCCGCGCCACCCGATGCTCACCTCACCCGCCGAACTGGGCGTCGTGGCCCTGGCCTGAATCGCTTGGTTGGTCGAGCAGCGAGCGCCAGCGAGCGTCGTCGAGACCACCCTGGTGTGGCCGGCTCAGGTCTCGCGGAGCATCACCACGGAGCGACTGCTCAACTTCAGTCGGTCTCCGGCTTTGACGGGGGTGCCCACCGGATAGGAGGCGTCGGTCGACAAGACGACCTCGCCGGAGTGCACCCAGTCGTTCTTGGGCAACCGCACCTCCAGTGGCTCGGCCGATGCATTGAGCCACAGCACGAACGAGGTGTCGACGAGTTGCTCGCCGCGGGGGCCCGGGGACCGCAGGGGTGAGCCGGAGACGAACATGCCGATGGAGCCGAGAGACTCGTCGTGCCAGTCGTCGGTGGTCATCTCGCGCCCGGACGGGTGCAGCCAGGCCAGGTCCTTGGGGCCGCCCTCGATGGCGGGGCGACCCTCGAACCAGTGCCGTTGCCGCAGCGCCGGGTGCTCTCTGCGCAGACGCAGGGCCGTCTTGGTGACCTCGTAGACATCGAGCCACGCATCGTCGGGACGCCAGTCGATCCACGAGGTCGGGTTGTCCTGGCAGTAGGCGTTGTTGTTGCCGCCCTGGGTGCGTCCCCGTTCGTCGCCGGCGGTGATCATCGGGACGCCGTTCGACAGACACAACGTCGCCATCAGGTTGGCCGCCTGACGCCGACGCAACGCCACGATGGCGGCGTCGTCGGTCTCACCCTCGACCCCGTGGTTGTGGGAGCCGTTGTTGTCGGTGCCGTCGCGACCGTCCTCGCCGTTGGCCTCGTTGTGCTTGGTGTCATAGCTGACCAGGTCGCGGACGGTGAAGCCGTCGTGGGCGGTGACGAAGTTGACCGAGGCGTACGGCGAGCGGCCGTCGTCGGCATACAGGTCGGAGGATCCGGCGAGCCGGGTGGCGACCTTGCGAATGCCGGATGATTCCGCCAGCCAGAAGTCGCGGATCTCGTCGCGGTACTGGTCGTTCCACTCCACCCACGGGGGCGGGAACTCGCCCACCCGGTAGCCGTCCATCGAGGCGTCCCAGGGTTCGGCGATCAACTTCACGTGGCGCAGGACGGGGTCCTGGCCGATCGCGGTGAGGAGGTGACAGTTCATGTCGACCTCCTGACCGGTTCGGGTCAGTGCCGAGAGCAGGTCGAAGCGGAACCCGTCGACGTGCATCTCGGTGACCCAGTAGCGCAGCGAGTCGAGGACCAGTCGCAGGGCGAAGGGGTGGGAGGTGTCGAGGGTGTTGCCGCAGCCGGTGACGTCCCAGTACGACATCGGCGTCGGGGCGCCGTTCTCGGAGGGATGCGCGCTCGCGTCGACGCGGTGGTAGACGGTGTCGTCGAGCCCCCGAAAGGAGAGGGTCGGGCCGTCGGGTCCCGCCTCGGCGGTGTGGTTGTAGACCACATCGAGGATCACTTCGAGGCCTGCGTCGTGGAAGCCCTTGACCATGGACTTGAACTCGGTCACCTGCTGGCCTTGGTCGCCGCTGGCCGAGTAGGCGCCGTGCGGGGCGAAGAAGCCGATCGAGTTGTAGCCCCAGTAGTTCGTCAGGCCCCGCTCGGTCAGGGTCGGCTCGCTGCAGAACTGATGGAGTGGCAGCAACTCGACAGCGGTGACTCCGAGGTCGCGCAGATAGTCGGTGACGGCCGGTGTGGCCAGTCCCGCGTAGGTCCCGCGCAACTCCTCGGGAACCCGATCGTGCAGTCTTGTCATGCCCTTGACGTGCAGTTCGTAGATGACCGTGTCACGCCACCGTCGCCGCAGCGGTTCCTGCCCGCCCCAGTCGAACTGGTCGTCGACCACCACGCTCCTGGGCACGTAGGGCGCCGAGTCGGACCCGTCGCGCTGCCCAGGATCGGCGCGGTCGAAGCCGTAGGTGGCGGGCTGTGGGTCGAAGGTGCCGCTGATGGCATGGGCGTAGGGGTCGAGCAAGAGCTTGGCGGGGTTGAACCGCAGGCCTTGGTCCGGTGCCCAGGGCCCATCGGCGCGGTAGCCGTACCTGGTGCCCACAGCGACATCGGGCACCGCGCCGTGCCAGATCCCCAGCGACTGCTCGGTCAGTCGGTGCCGGGTCTCCACGCCGTCGTCGTCGAACAGGCAGACCCACGCGGTCGTGGCCGCTGGCGCCCAGACCGCGAAGTTCGTCGCCTCGCTCGACCAGGTCGAGCCGAGCGGGTAGTTGCGTCCCGGCCAGATCGGGGTCGACTCGCCTCGGGTACGCCAGGGATCAGGAGCCACTCTGCCCATTGTTCCGCAGGCGCGGCACAATGCCCGCCATGACCCAATCCAATGCCCGATCGGACGCGGAGTTCGTCACCCTCGAGGTGGCCGACGGTATCGGCACCATCCGTCTGGACCGCCCGAAGATGAACGCCATCAGCCTTCAGGTGCAAGACGAGCTGCGTCGCGCGGCCACCGAGGCCACCGAGCGCGACGATGTCGCCGCGGTGGTGCTCTATGGGGGCGAACGCGTCTTCGCCGCCGGCAACGACGTGAAGGAGATGGTCGACCTCGACCAGGGCGACATGGTGCGCCTGGGCGCCTCGGTCCAGGCTGCGGTCACCGCCGTCGCGCGGATCCCGAAGCCCGTGATCGCCGCGATCACCGGCTACGCATTGGGCGGTGGCTGCGAACTGGCCCTGGCCGCCGATGTGCGCTTCGCCCATGAGAAGGCCGTCCTGGGCCAGCCCGAACTCCTGCTGGGCATCATTCCGGGCGCCGGCGGGACCCAGCGGCTCAGTCGACTGGTGGGGCCGAGCAAGGCCAAGGATCTCATCTTCACCGGCCGTTTCGTGGCCGCCGACGAGGCGCTCGAGATGGGGCTGGTCGACCGTGTGGTCGCCGGCGAATCGTCCGCAGCGGTCTATGAGCAGGCGCTGGCCTGGGCGGCGCAGTTCGTCGGTGCCGCGAGTTTCGCGCTGCGCGCGGCCAAGGAGTGCGTCGACCGGGGTCTCGAGGTCGATCTCGACACGGGCCTCGAGATCGAACGCATGCAGTTCGCCGCGCTGTTCGCAACCGCTGACCGTCGGATCGGTATGCAATCCTTCGTCGAGCACGGACCAGGCAAAGCGCAGTTCGAAGGCAAGTGAGGAAACGTGGCACGCCGCATCGGGTGGAAGAGGCCGACCGATCACGCTGCAGACGGCGGCGAACCCGCACAGAGCGCGGCTCCCGCTGCGCCGACACCGACCCCGCGTGGGCGCCGCTTCGGGCTTCCCCCACTGCGCAACGTCGTGGCTCAGTCGTTCTGGCTGATCTTCGTGGTTGCAGCCCTGTTCTTGGCCGTCGGGGCGCTGCTGATCGCCCTTGACGCCAACCGTGACAACTCCCTGGTGAGGTTTGTGCTCGACGGTGCTGACGCGGTCGACCTGGGTGTCTTCTCGGTCGACAACGGGATCATGATGTTCGAGGGAGAGGACGCCCAGACCCAAAACGCCCTGTTCAACTGGGGCCTCGGGGCGATCGTGTGGCTGGTCGTCGGCCGGGTCCTGGAGCGTCTGATCCGCCCCTAGCGCCCTGAACTGCGCCCGTTCGGCGGCCCGACACGGCCGGGTGTGAGGTAAGTGACGCTGACACCGGTTCTGTCAGGGCCGATGTCGACGGTAGCCTCCCAGACACCATGAACATCATCGTCTGTGTGAAGCATGTCCCTGACGCCACCGCCGACCGCCAATTCGAGGCCGACAACACCGTCGACCGCGTTGGCGTGGACGGTCTGCTCTCCGAGCTCGACGAGTACGCCGTCGAGCAGGCGCTGCAGCTCAAAGAGAAGGGCGAGGAGGGCGCGACCACGGTCACGGCCCTCTGTGTCGGCCCTGAAAAGGCTGTAGACGCGGTCCGCAAGGCCCTCCAGATGGGTGCGGACCAGGGCATTCACGTCGTCGACGACGCGATCGCCGGCTCCGATGCCATTGCGACCTCCCTGGTCCTGGCCAAGGCCGTCGAGAAGGCCGGCGCCGATGCGCCCGTCGACGTCGTCATGTGCGGCATGGCCTCGACCGACGCCGCCATGAGCGTCGTCCCGGCCATGCTCGCCGAGCGCCTCGACCTCCCGCAGGTGACGATGGCTTCGGTCATCGAGTCCCAAGGCGACCAGGTTCGCGTCAAGCGTGACGGCGACACCGCCACCGAGGTGATCGGCGCGACCATGCCGATGGTCATCTCGGTCACCGACCAGTCGGGCGAGGCTCGCTACCCGTCGTTCAAGGGCATCATGGCGGCGAAGAAGAAGCCGCTGGAGACCTGGTCGCTCAGCGACATCGGAGTGGACGCCGGCGAGGTCGGCCTGGCCGTCGCCTGGAGTTCGGTCGAGGACACCACCGAGCGTCCGCCCCGCACCGCAGGCGAGATCGTCAAGGACGAGGACGGCTCTGGCGCCACGGCGCTCACCGAGTTCCTTGCGTCCAAGAAGTTCGTCTGAGTCGCGCCAGCCACCCCCGTTCTTGAGCAACGAATCGAGAGAGATCCGACATGTCTGAAGTTCTCGTCCTGGTCGACCACGTCGACGGCGCCGTCCGCAAGCCGACCTTCGAACTGCTCACCATCGCCAAGCGCCTCGGTGAGCCTTCCGCCGTCTTCATCGGCGGAGCCGACAAGGGTGCCGAGGTGGCCGAGAAGGTCAAGGCCTTCGGCGCCGAGAAGGTCTACGTCGTCGACGACACCGAGATCAAGGGCTACCTGGTGGCTCCCAAGGCCGAGGTGCTCCAGCAGTTGGCCGAGAAGACCTCGCCGGCGGCCATCTTGATTCCCTCCTCCGCTGAGGGCAAGGAGATCGGCGGTCGCCTCGCGATCAAGCTCGGCTCCGGCCTGATCACCGACGCCGTGGATGTGCAGGAGGGCGGGGTGACCACGCAGAGCGTGTTCGCCGGCAACTTCACCGTCACCGCCAAGGTCACCAAGGGCACGCCGATCATCACCATCAAGCCGAACTCGGCTGCTCCCGAGGAGTCGGCCGGTGCCGGCGCCGTCGAGGAGTTCGCCGCGACGATCTCCGACTCGGCCAAGAAGGCGCAGATCGTGGCCAGCCAGCCGCGTCAGGCCTCGGGTCGTCCCGAGCTCACCGAGGCGGCGATGGTCGTCTCCGGTGGCCGTGGCACCGGTGGCGACTTCACGCCGATCGAACAGCTCGCCGACTCGCTGGGTGCCGCTGTGGGTGCCTCCCGCGCGGCCGTGGACTCGGGCTGGATCGCCCACACCTTCCAGATCGGTCAGACCGGCAAGACGGTCTCGCCGCAGCTCTACGTCGCCGCCGGGATCTCCGGTGCCATCCAGCACCGCGCCGGCATGCAGACCTCCAAGACCATCGTGGCGGTCAACAAGGACGAAGAGGCTCCGATCTTCGAACTCGTCGACTTCGGTGTCGTCGGCGACCTGGCTCAGGTCCTGCCGGCCGCGGCCGAGGCGATCACCAAGCGCAAGGGCTGACCCACAACTGGCGGATGGAGTCCTGCCCCGAGCCACACGATCACGGCTTCGGGCCTGGCTCTAATCTGGCCCTGTGACCGATCATCAGCGCGTCCTCGACGCGGCGCGTCGCTCCCGCGAGGCCTCGCACGACCTGGCCCTGGCGACCCGCGCCGTCAAGGACGCCGCGCTGCACGCGATGGCCGCGGCGCTGCTCGAGGGCCAGGCCGACATCCTGGCCGCGAACGCCGAGGACGTGGCGCGTGCGGAGGCCGGGGGAACCCTGCCCAACGTCGTGGATCGGCTGCGGCTGAACCCGGAGCGACTGGCCGGCATGGCTCAGGGACTGCGAGACGTGGCCGCACTGCCCGACCCGATCGGCGAGGTGGTCAGGGGGAGCACCTTGGCCAACGGCCTCGAACTGCGTCAGATCAGGGTGCCGTTCGGGGTGGTGGGCATCATCTATGAGGCTCGACCCAACGTCACGGCCGACGCCGCCGGGATCTGTTTGAAGTCGGGCAACGCGGTCCTGCTGCGCGGCAGTTCCAGCGCCTCGTCGAGCAACGCGGCCATCGTCGCCGTCCTGCGCGAGGCGGCGCTCGCTTCGGGTCTGCCCGCCGACGTCGTCCAACTGGTCCCTGGTGACTCCCACGAATCGGTCAAGGTGCTGATGCGGGCCCGCGGCCTGGTCGACGTGCTGATCCCTCGCGGTGGGGCCGGCCTGATCCGCAGCGTCGTCGAGGAGGCGACCGTGCCGGTCATCGAGACCGGGGTCGGCAACTGTCACGTCTATGTCGACCGCGCTGCCGACCTCGACAAGGCGCTGGCGATCGTGCTGAACGCCAAGACCCAGCGGACCAGTGTGTGCAATGCGGCGGAGTCGCTGTTGGTGCACGCCGACGTGGCCGACGAGTTCGTCCCGAGAGTGGTGACGGCTCTCCGCGAGGCCGGCGTCACGATCCATGGCGATGGGGCGTTCGCGGCACAGGAAGGCGTGCTGGCGGCCATCGAGGAGGACTACGCGACCGAGTACCTCGCGCCGGAGATCTCCGCGGCCGTGGTGGCCGACCTCGACGAGGCGGTGGCGCACATCCGGCGCTTCTCCAGCGGCCACAGCGATGCGATCGTGACCGAGGATCTGGCTGCTGCCCGCCGGTTCACCGCCGTCGTGGACTCCGCTGCGGTCCTGATCAACGCCTCGACCCGGTTCACCGACGGTGGCGAGTTCGGCTTCGGCGCCGAGATCGGCATCAGCACCCAGAAGCTCCACGCGCGGGGCCCGATGGGCCTGCCCGAGATGACCTCAACCAAATATGTGGTGGTCGGGGACGGGCACGTGCGATGACCGCGGGGGAGTCCCGGTAGGGTGGGCGGCATGTCTTTCGCCGCTGTCGCGTTCCTCTCCGAGGAAGGCACCGAGCACGTCAACCAGGCAGTCAGTTTCGGCATCGGGGGTTTGGTGCTGGGCATCCTGCTCGCGCTGCTTTTCGCCCTGATCGCCTTCGGTGGCGGGCGCGAGCACTCCTGAGCGCGGATCCCGCATGAGCGGCCCGCGTCGTGCGATGCGGGTCGGTGTCATGGGCGGCACGTTCGACCCGATCCATCACGGTCACCTGGTCGCCGCTTCCGAAGTCCAAGCGTGGTTCGACCTCGACGAGGTCGTCTTCGTGCCCACCGGCGACCCCTGGCAGAAGTCGGATCGCCTGGTCTCGCCGGCCGAACACCGCTACCTCATGACGGTGATCGCCACCGCCTCCAACCCGCGGTTCACCGTCTCTCGGGTCGACATCGACCGAGACGGGCCGACCTACACGATCGACACGCTGCGTGACCTCAAGGCGCAGCGACCCGCGGACGAGTTGTTCTTCATCACCGGTGCCGATGCCCTCGCCGAGATCTTCACGTGGCGTTCGCCTGAGGAGCTCTTCGAGCTGGCGCAGTTCGTGGGCTGCACGCGGCCCGGTCACGAGTTGGATCCCGACACCCTGGCCGCCATCCCCTCTGACCGAGTCACGGTGGTCGAGATCCCCGCTTTGGCGATCTCCTCGACCGATTGCCGCCGCCGCGTCACCCGAGGCGAACCCGTCTGGTACCTCGTGCCCGACGGCGTCGTGCAATACCTCGCCAAGTACGACCTCTATGCCTCACACCCGAGCACAGCAACCCCGAAGGAATCACCGTGACAGCCTCTGACCACGCCGTTGAACTGGTCGTCGCCGCCGCGCGCGCCGCTTCGAACAAACTCGCCACCAACATCCTCGCCTTCGACGTCAGCGAACAACTCGCCATCACCGACGCCTTCGTCCTGGCATCCGGTGCCAACGATCGCCAGGTCAAGTCCATCGTCGACGAGGTCGAGGACAAACTGCGTGAGATCGGCGCCAAACCCACCCGTCGTGAGGGTGCCCGCGACGGCAAGTGGGTCTTGATCGACTACGGCGAGATCGTGGTGCACATCCAGCACGAGGAGGAGCGCGAGTTCTATGCCCTCGAGCGGCTCTGGCGCGACTGCCCGGCGATCGCGCTTCCAGACGACGTGACCTCGGGCAACGCCGGCCCGGCCGACCCCGCCAGTCCGAGTGCCTGAACTCGTCCTCCTGCGGCACGGCCGGACCGCGTGGAACCACAGTCGGCGGGTGCAGGGCCAGCTCGACGCCGAACTCGACGAGGTCGGTCACGAACAGGCGGCCCAGGTCGCCGAGGTCCTCGTCCAACTCAAGCCGGTCAGGCTGTGGACCTCGGACCTCGTGCGGGCGCGTGCCACGGCGCAGCACCTGGCGAATCGCACCGGCCTCGAGCCGTCGGTCGACCCTCGCCTGCGGGAGTTCAACCTGGGGGAGAGGCAGGGGCTGACGCACGCGGAGTACGAGGCTGCGGCGCCCGAGGAGTTCGCCCTGTTCCGTCAGGGGTATTGGGACTCCACGCCCGGTGCGGAGTCGTCCGCGGCGGTGCGCGAGCGCATGCTGGGCGCACTCGATGAGGCCTTCGCCGAACTGGGCGACGACGAGGTCGGCGTGGTCGTCTCGCACGGCGCCGCTCTGAGGCTGGCGATCGGAGCATTGGTGAACTGGCCCACCGATGCGTTCGTGACCCTGGGGCCGCTCAACAACTGTGGATGGGCGGTCATCCACCAGGATCCGGACACCTTGACGAGGCGGTTGGCCGCCTACAACCGGGTCGTGTCGGCCTGATCTGAGGCCCCGTTTTCAGTTCCTGGCCGGGGTTGGCTAAGATTCCGCGAGTTGTCTGCGGGGCTTCCACCCTCAGGCAACACCTGGGGCTGTGGCGCAGCTGGTAGCGCATCTGCATGGCATGCAGAGGGTCAGGGGTTCGAGTCCCCTCAGCTCCACCAAACGTGCAGGTCAGAGGCCATGTCGGAGTCCTAGCAATAGGAGTCAGACATGGCCAGTGGCCATTTATTAGCCACTTTGGCGTCGAGAATCGAGTTACCTCGACCCGATCGCGACCGGTCTCGGGTGTGCTCGGAACGGTTCGCCCACCTGTCCTGCATGAGCACCAACGCTTCGGTCCACGACCTCTTCGAGCCCGTCCTGACACTGGCAGACCTTGCCGACTACCTCCAGGTCCCGGTCCAGACGCTCTACGACCTACGCGCCAAGGGACGCGGCCCCCGCGGGTTCCGTGTCGGCCGGTGCCTGCACTTCCGCAAGTCCGAGATCGAAGCCTGGCTCGCCGGCCTGGAGGACAGCGACGGTCCGACGAGGACGTCGGCATGAGTGGACGCCCCCGAACCGTGATCGGAACCTTTGGTGAGATCGACGTGAAGCGCATCGCCACTGGTCGCTATCGCGCCGCGACGAGATTCCGCGACGTCGACGGGCGTCTGCGCCGGGTGGTCGCGACCGGATCGAACAGCAGGGCAGCCACGGCCCAGCTCAAGGAGCGACTGGTGGACCGACGCGGCTATGGCAGCGGGGGCGTGTTGTCGCTCTCCAGCCCATTTGATGAGCTTGTTGAGTTGTGGCTGGCCGACCTGGGTTCACGGGACCTGGCGGTCAACACCAAGGAGAACTACCGAGACGACCTGCGGGTCCACGTTCGCCCGTTCTTCGAGAACTACACCCTCGGTGAGATCACGACCGGTCGCGTGGAGGTGTTCCTCAAATCTGAGGCCGCCGTGTCGTACTCGCGAGCCAAGCACTCCCGCAACATCCTCAATCAGCTCTTTGGCTTCGCGCTGCGTCATGACGCCCTGCCGCGAAATCCGCTCGACGGGACCTCGCGATTGGCGAAGCCCAAGAATCAGGTCCAGGCGATGAGCCTGGAGCAGGTCCAGGCGATTCGTTCGGCGGCCGCAGTTTGGCGACGCGAGGCAGGCCGCATGGGGCCCAAACCGGATGACAAGGTGCGCGACATCATCGAAGTCCTGGCCGGCACCGGTATGAGACCCGGCGAGGTGCTGGCACTACGCCCCGTCGACATCACTGACGGCAGCCAGGGCATGATCGCCCATGTGCGCGGAACCGTGATCTATCACGCCGGCCGCGGCTCGTTCCGTCAGGACCATCCCAAGACCGACGCGTCGGTCCGGCGGGTCCCCGTCCCCGAGTTTGCGGCCGCTGTGATCCGACGGCGCCTTGCCGGGATGACGCCCGCAAAGCGGGAGGAGACGGTCTTCGCCAACCGGACGGGAGGAGTCCTGAGCACCCACAACGTGCGGCGGACGTTCCGCGAGTTCCTCGTATTGGCGGGGTTGGAGGACTCCGGGATCACTCCACGGTGGTATCGCCGCACGGGTGCAACGGTGCTTGCCCGTGGTTTGGGCGTCGGCGTGGCGGCCGCGCACCTGGGGCACACGTCGACGCTGATCACGGAGAACCATTACATCGAGCCCGACCGGAGCCTTGAGTTCGGCCCGACCAGGGTCCTCGAGTTGACGCTGCGGCCGGTTGACCCAGACGGGAGGCTTCTTGCCCATTCGGAGGACGATGAAGAGGAGGCGCTGCTGGACCAACTTGACCCGGGTGAGGACCTGAGCGCGACTGACGTCGCCTGATCCGCACCTTGGCGGGCGCCCGATGCTAGTAGCTGATCCGGCCGGGGATTCGCGGTGGTTCTGAATCAGAACCACCGCCCTGGCCGGGCCGTCTAGGCGGGTGCCGCTCCCCTTCGTGAGGCCCTCTACGAGGTTCGGCGTCCTGCCAGGCTAGCGCCTTCATCTCGGGTATTAGCCGCGCGGAGGCCACCGGACCGCGGCGACTCTGGAGTCGTCGAATGAGTTCATGTACTCCACTGTCCTCAGCCTGCGCACCAAAAAACGCCCCTCCTCACTGCGCCCCTCCCCGAGGGAAGTAGGAGGGGCGCAGTGCCCGAGTAGGCGTTTCCGCAGGTCAAGGGCATAGCCGCTGCGCCCCTCCACAAGTGAAAAGAACTTTCGCCACGAGGCCGTGAATCGCCGGGTTCGAGAGAGGCTCCGTCAAACCCGCGCGAATCACGGGGCCCATCGAGCCACTGCCTTGCCCTGAACGCAACCGCCCTGCACGTCTCATCCCCGTTCTCCGTCGCTACTCACGTCTTCACCGCTAGGCGCCCACGCTGACTCCATGCGCGCCCGTCCCGACCGTCCCAACGTATGTCTCCAGACATACACCTCATGCAGAACGAGGACACAGGCCGCGAATCAACCGCAGGTTGACGGATCCGATCGCTGGGAGGGGCGAGTTCTATCTCGCGTGTGGTCGAGGAGGGGCGTTCTCGCTGCGGGGGAGCGGTAGCGGGTCAGCGTCCGACCCCTCCCGGAAGAACACGAGTCCCCGATGCCGGTTGACAACAGAGGCGCGCGCGATTGCGTCTGATCAGACACCTCGTATTGCGTCCCGATAGCGGTGGGCTGTTGTGTCGGCGCTGAGCAGTAGCGTCCGGTATCGGTCATCACGCCGCTGGCGATCGAGGGTGTCCAGCCACTGCGAGTAGAGAGACCTCGGAGGGAAGAATCAGATGACGACAGAGCCACTCGCGGTAGACCCGCGGAATGTGTTCGTGATCCACGGACGTAACGCCAAGGCAAATGAAGCAATGTTCGCGTTCCTGCGTGCAATCGATCTCAACCCCATCGAGTGGAGTGTCGCCCGCAGCATGACCAAAAAGGGCTCGCCTTACATCGGAGAGATCCTGGACGCAGCATTCAGCAACGCGCAGGCGATCGTCGTTCTGCAGACGCCCGACGACGTCACCTATCTCCACGAGAGCCTCACTTATGCAGACGACCCGGAGACACAGCCGCAAATGCAGCCACGGGCCAACGTTCTCTTCGAGGCAGGCATGGCTTTGGGGCGAGACGAGGACCGCGTGATCATCGTCGAGCTGGGGCGAGTGAAGGTGTTCAGCGACATCCACGGTCGTCACGCTGTCCGTCTCGATAACGACGTGAAGAATCGTCAGGAGTTGGCAACACGACTCAGAGACGCCGGCTGCGCAGTCAAGCTCGACGGCACCAGTTGGCACGACGCAGGTGACCTCACACCACCGGCGTCCCCGGGAGCGGGCCTGCCCGTGGGTCGGAGGTTGCCGTCCACTCAGACCCTTGGGCATCCCCGGCTCACGGCTGAGCACATCGACCAAGGTTCGAACAAGCTCGGGATCATCAAGATCACCAACAACGGACCCGGCGATGCCTACGCCGTGAACGTGGACTCTGGCCTCAATCTGCACTCTTACAGCGATGGCGACTGGCCCGTCCCAAAGTTGCCCATGGGCAAGTCCGTCAGTCTCATGGTCGGCTCACTTAGAACTATGGGGGGTCGTGATACGCCCAGCTACGCCACCCTCACACTCACCGCCAAGACCGCGGACGGCGTCGATTTCAGCGTCGAAGAGTTCGTAGCGGGCCTCTGATGGAGACCTCGTTGCCACTCGACAGCGACGGCTTCCTGCGCCGCGAATGCCCCCATTGCGAGCGCGAGTTCAAGTGGCACAACGGACCTGCAAACGAAGAGGCCGAGCAGCACCCTGACTCAGAGACGCACTACTGCCCACTGTGCGGAGAGCCGGCGTCGAAGGACGCATGGTGGACTCAAGCACAACTAGCCCTGATCGATAACGCGACCGAGCGGTACGTCGGTGGCGAGATAGACGAGGTGTTCAAGGGCCTCGAGAGAGGCACGCGCGGCAACAAGTTCGTCCAGTTCAAAGCCGGCAGCTCGGATATCCCCGATCCCGCCGACCCACTAGTCGAATCCGACGACATGTTGATGGTTTCATCGCCATGCCACGCCTGGGAGCCGATCAAGATCCCCGAGCATCACGCCGGTCCTGTGCACTGCCTCGTGTGCGGCGCAGCCTTCGTGGTTTAGAGGCCACACGATTCGAGCGCCGTTGCGGATGGCCGCGCAGCGGCAGATCAGTGTGGCCGCTTCGCGGCAGATGCGGACAGTCCCGGTGCGGACTGGCAGGATTGGCTCGTGAGCACCATTCGACTGGGAACCGTTGTGACTGTGCTCTTCGCGGACGCAGTGCTGCTACTCACCGTTGGCATCGCGATGTGGAGCGAAGCGCCGACGCCGGCTGAGGAAGCAGTAGGCAAGGGCCTCTTCGTCCTGGGTGTGGCTCTGGCGCTTCCGGCGGTCGTCGGCTTCTTCGCAATGCTTGAGTCGCGCCCCGACAA
>JBFIDC010000043.1:0-15514 GCA_041581495.1 Nocardioides sp.
AGCCGCCGGGACCGCGCCCTGGGGCACCACCGGGGCCACCACGGCCCGGAGCACCAGTGCGGCCGCCGGGGCCACCACCGGGCCCACCACCGAGGCCACCACGGCCCGGAGCACCAGTGCGGCCGGCCGGGCCACGTCCACCGGGACCGCCACCGAAGGCGGCCGGGGACTTGGGCATCATTGCCGGGTTGGGACGCGGCATCCCGCCGCGGCCGGCAGGCGGGCGCGGTGGGCGATCGGCGGCACCAGCCGCGGGGTCGGCGCCGGCGTCATCGCCGCTGCGCGGGGGCGCCGGACGGCGGCCCATGCCCTGGCTGGGCGCGAACGGGTTGTTGCCCGGGCGCGGGGCGCCGGGACGTGCCGGCGGACGCGGAGCCGGAGCCTTGGCCTTGGGCTCGCCGCCATCGGCCTCCGGTGCGGCCGGCGCAACTGGCGCGGCAGGTGCCTCGGGGGCTTCGGGGGTCTGCGTGGCCGCGGCAGCAGGAGCGGCAGCAGCCGGTGCCTCAGGTGCGGCGGGAGCCGGTGCCTCAGGTGCGGCGGGAGCCTCGGCCGGCGCCGCTGCGGCGGGAGCCTCAGGCTCCGCGGGCCGGGGCGGGCCGGGGACAGCCTTCTTGGCCGCCGCCTTCTTGGCCGGGGCTTTGGCCGGGGCATCTGCGGCCGGGGCATCCGCGGCCGGCGCGGATGACTGCGCGGCCAGGAGAGCCTCGCCGTAGGCCTTCTTGAACTTCATCTCGACCGGTAGTTCGATGGTCGAGGAGGGCGACTTGACGAACTCGCCCATCTCTTTGAGCTTCTCGAGAACTTCCTTGCTCTCGATGCCATATTTCTTGGCGAGTTCGTGCACTCGGGTCTTGGCCACGGTTCTCCTTCTGGCCTCAGACCCGGTTGATGCGGGTTGCGCTGAGACCGTTTAGTGGTGGTGCAAACTCATCGGAAAGTACTCATCGAGTGCTCATGAGCTGCTGCTCCAATTTCTGTCGGTCGGTTTCTGGGGTGAACAGGTGTTCGTGCGCGAGGCGAGGTACTCCGCCACCGGTGCCGAGGACAACCCGCCGGATCCTGCCAACCGCAGGGCCCGGCCAAAGGCTTTCCTCCGCACCGCGAGTTCGTAACACTCAGCCGTGGGATGCACGTGCGCCCCGCGCCCGAATGAGGTGCCGTTCGGATCGGGCACCACGGCCGGGTGGCCGTCGGCGTCCGAGCCTGCGATCACCCGCAACAACTCGCGCTTGGTGGCTCGCTCACGGCACCCGATACACATCCGGACAGGTTCGCTAGCCACCAAGGCTCAACACTACCCGTCCTTGGCCATGTTCCCGAACCGGCAGGTCCCTCGTGTTGCCAGTGGGCCAGTGGGCCAGTGGGCCAGTGGGCCAGTGAGCACAGCGGACCCAGGGGGTCCTCTGGCTGGCCTCGGCGCCGTAGGGTCTCATCATGGGCGCGCAGTCGCAGACCGAGAGCACGCAGTGGTGCGCCATCCCGCCACGCGACCCGTCTCTGACCGATCCTCCGATTCTTCGCAGAATCCGAGAATCGGTGATCGGCGACGACCAACTGATGCACGGGCCGTTCGGACCCCGACGGGTGACCTACGCCGACTACACCGCCAGCGGACGCGCCCTCGGCTTCATCGAGGACTTCGTGCGCGCCGAGGTGCTCCCCCGGTACGCCAACACCCACACCGAGAGCAGCGGAACCGGACTGCAGACCACCCGACTGCGCGAGGACGCCCGCGCCCAGATCCATCGGTCGGTGCGCGGCGATGACGACACCGTCGTCATCTTCTGCGGTAGCGGCACCACCGCGGCCATCGACAAGTTGGTCGGGATCCTCGGCATCCGGTTGCCCGCAGACCTCGACGCCCGCTACCACCTCTCGGACCAGATCCCCCGCGACCAGCGACCGGTGGTCTTCATCGGTCCCTACGAGCATCACAGCAACGAACTGCCCTGGCGCGAGTCCATCGCCGACGTGGTGACCATCCCCGAGGACGCCGACGGCCACATCGACGAGGCGCGGTTGGCCGCCGAACTCGCCAGGTACGCCGAGCGACCCCTGAAGATCGGTTCGTTCAGCGCCGCCTCGAACGTCACCGGAATCGTCACCGACACGCACTCGATCACCCGCTTGCTGCACGAGCACGACGCCCTGGCGCTGTGGGACTTCGCCGCCTGCGCGCCGTACGTCGAGATCGAGATGAACCCCCGCGATGCTGCCGACACCGGTGCTCGCAAGGACGCGATCTTCCTCTCACCCCACAAGTTCATCGGCGGCCCGGGCACCCCGGGGGTGCTCGCGATCAGCCGGCGACTGCTCACCAACTCGGTGCCGGACGTGGTCGGCGGCGGCACCGTCTCCTACGTCAACCCGCAGGAGCACAGCTACATCCTCGATCCTGCGCACCGTGAGGAGGGCGGCACGCCTGCCATCGTCGAGTCGATCCGTGCCGGGTTGGTCTTCGGCCTCAAGGACGCCGTCGGTGTGGCGACCATCCGCGCCCACGAGGAGGACTTCCTGCGCCGGGCGGTCACCGCGTGGCGCGACCACCCTGCCATCGAGGTGCTCGGCAACCCTGATGCCGAACGACTCTCCATCGTCTCGTTCGTGATCCGCCGACCCAACGGCCGCTACCTGCACCACAACCTCGTGGTCTCGATCCTCAACGACCTGTTCGGGATCCAGAGCCGGGGCGGCTGTTCGTGCGCCGGCCCGTACGGGCACCGATTGCTGGGCATCGACCTCGAGCGCTCGCACGAGTTCGAGCGTGAGATCACCGGCGGGTGTGAGGGCATCAAACCCGGCTGGGTGCGCATCAACTTCAACTACTTCGTCAGCGAACCCGTCTTCGAGTACGTCGTCCGCGCCGTCGCACTCGTCGCCGACCACGGCCACAAACTGGCCCGGCAGTATCGCTTCGACCCGATGACAGGCCTGTGGCACCACCGCAACGGTCCTGTCGAGCCTCCGCTGCGGCTCACCGCGCTGTCCTACGACGAGAACGGCCGCCTCACCTATCCCCAGGCTCACGACAGTGCCCCCGAGTCCGCACTGGTCGGCTACCTCGACGAAGCCATCGCGTTGTTCGCCTCACTGCCCGACGTCGCCGACGACGACACGGTCGGCGAGCGGGTCAGCGAGGACTTCGAGCACCTGAGATGGTTCGACCTGCCGCTGGAGTGCCTCGACCCGGCGTGAACGCGGGTCCCTACTCGGTTGGCTCCGTCGGCCCCATTTTCTCCGTCGTGTCTGCCACCGGTGGCTCCGCGGTCTCTTCGTCGGACCTGATGTCGATGCGCCAGCCGGTCAGGCGAGCCGCCAGACGAGCGTTCTGGCCCTCCTTGCCGATCGCGAGCGACAACTGGTAGTCCGGGACCACCACTCGCGCCGAGCGCGCCTCGAGGTCGATCACTTCCACGGAGGTCACTCGGGCCGGCGACAAAGCGTGAGCGACCAGTTCAGCCGGGTCGTCTGACCAGTCGACGATGTCGATCTTCTCGCCGTTGAGTTCAGACATGATGTTGCGGACCCGCTGCCCCATGGGCCCGATGCAGGCGCCCTTGGCGTTGACGCCCGGGGTCTTGGTGGTGACGGCGATCTTGGTTCGGTGACCCGCCTCGCGCGCGATGGCGGCGATCTCGACGGTCCCGTCTGCGATCTCGGGCACTTCGAGGGCGAACAGTTTCTTGACCAGGTTGGGGTGTGAACGGGTCAGTGTGATCTGCGGACCGCGCATCCCCTTGCGCACCGAGAACACCAGGCACTTGATGCGGGCGCCGTGTTCGTACTTCTCCCCGGGGACGCGCTCGTTGACCGGGAGCAGCGCTTCGACCTTGCCCAGGTCGATCATGACGTCGTCGCGGTTGCGACCCTGTTGGATCACCCCCGAGATGATGTCGCCCTCCTTGCCGGAGAACTCGCCGTAGCGGATGTCGTCCTCGGCATCACGCAGGCGCTGAAGCATGATCTGCTTCGCCGTCGTCGCCGCGATTCGGCCGAAGCCCTCAGGCGTGTCGTCGAACTCGCGCAGGGCGTTGCCCTCTTCATCGACCTCGGTCGCGTGCACCGTCACGTGGCCGGTCTTGCGGTCCAGTTCGACGCGCGCGGTCTCTTGAGCACCGGGGGTCTTGTGGTAGGCCGTGAGGAGCGCCTGTTCGATGGCCTCGACGAGCACCTCGAAGCTGATTTCCTTCTCGCGTTCGAGGCTTCTCAGGATGCTGAGATCGATATCCATGGCCTTCAGTCCTCCTCTTCCTGGTCATAGTCGTTGGTATCTGGGGTGCGCTTGCGGTTGAACTCGATCTGGACCAGCGCCTTCGCGATCTCATCGAAGGCGAGTTCACGTTGTTGGCCGTCGACTGTGACGCTCACCGACGCCTCGGTGGCGCCGAGGATCCGGCCCTCGAGGACCTCGCCCTCGGTGAGGGTCACCCGAACCAGCCGATCGGCGTTGCGGCGCCAGTGCCGGGGCAGGGTGAGGGGACGGTCGACCCCGCGGGAGGTCACCTCGAGCGTGTAGGGCAACTGCCCCAGGGCGGCTTGAACCGACTCGCTGTCATCGAGCACACGAGAGACCTCTTTGGTGGCCTCGGCGATGTCGTCCAGCGTGACCCCGTCGTCACCGTCGACGGCGATCCGAAGAATCCGACGCTTGCCGGCCGGGGTCAATTCCACTGCCTCGACGTCGAGGTCGAGCGCGCGCAACGGGCCGACGAGCTCACGCTCGATCTGCTCCCGGACGGCGTCTGGCTGCCTGGCCATCGCGGCGGACCTCCTGTTGTGTTGTGTGTTCTCGTCACGATAGCGGCTCGGTCCCGCGCGGGTATGGTCGCGGGCGTGCCAGGGCTCTCCGCATCGCCGACTCGCAGGGTGCTGCTGCGCAATCTCCTCGGCGGAGTGCTCGGCATCACGGCCCTCACCGGGTGCGAGATCGACGATCTCCGCCCCCCAGACGCAGACCAACCACCGCCCGAGCCGACCGCCAGCGAAAGCAGCGAACCGGACCCCGACGCGGACCTGGTCGCGACGGTCGCGACTGCCATCATCACCGCGGCGATGGCGGTCGAGCGGGCCCGCCTCGTGCCCGGTCTTCGACGTCGACTGCGCCCCATCGCTGCGATGCACACCGAGCACCTGACCGCCCTCGACCAGACGTGGGAGGGCCCGATGCCCACCGGCTCCCCCGCCTCGGCACAGGCGGGTCTGCGTCAGGTCCGGGTCGCCGAGAGACGGCTGCGCACAACCCTTGTCGACGCCTCCCTCAGCGCCCAGAGCGCCGCACTGGCACGGGTCCTGGCCTCGGCCGCCGCGTCGATCACCCAGCACCTGATCGCACTGGAGGGGTCGTGACCACCGAAGTGGATGCGCTCGCCGCGGTGCTCGAGAACGAGCACGCTGCGCTCTACGTCCTCGCCGTCCTGGGCGCACGCACCTCGCAGTCGGCGGCGCCGCTGGTCTACGAGGCCATGCAGAGCGCCTACCTGGCCCACCGCGCTCAGCGCGACGAACTGATCTCCATGCTCGCCGAACGCGACGCGACCGCCGACCCGGGCGCGACCGCCTACCTCGTCCCCCCGGCGCGCACCACCGACGCTCTGGCTCGAGCCGGCTTGGAGGTGGAGCGCGGCTGCGCGAGGGCCTACAGCGCGGCCGTGGCACAAACGAGTGGTGCGGCGCGGCGCTGGGCGATCCTCGCCCTCAACGACGCAGCGGCCCGCGAACTCGCCTTCCGGGGTACTCCCGAGATATTCCCCGGAATGGGCGACGTCGCGGACCGCTGAGGTGAAGAGCCGGAGGGCCCTTCGGGTTGTCTGTTGACAAGATCAACTCTGGCCCACGACGCCCTGGTTTGCGAGAGTTAGCAAACCGCACGTTCCTGCATTGCATGTTCTTGCAATAGTTGCCTACCAGGCGCGAATCACGCTCAAAATCTCCTCCAAACGGTGGACCACGGCGTCCGGATCGCCCTCCGAATGGCCGATCTGCTCCGGCGGAATGTCGCTGTGCGGGACGTGGATGGCGCGCAAACCGGCGTTCTGAGCGCCCCAGATGTCATCGAAGAGGCGGTCACCGACATAGACACACCGCTCCGGATCCCTGACCCCCACGGCGTCCATCGCGGCACCGAAGGCCAGCGGCGAGGGCTTGGTCCACGGGATCTCGCTGGAATAGACGTCGCCGTCGATCAGGTCAAGCACTCCGTCACGCGCGAACGCCGACTCATGGAAGGCCCGCGGCCAGATCGTGTTGGAGAGCACGCCCACCTTGATCCCCTCGGCGTGCAACGACTCCCACAACGGCCGGACGTCGTGGTGGGTGAACGTGTGCGGCTCCCAGAACGCGTAGTAGGCGCTGAGCAGGCTCGGGTCGTGCTCGAGCCCCGCCTCGGCGAACAGGTCATCGACCGTCGCGCTGCGCTGGTGGTCGCGTGAGCGCCCCCAGATCGTGGCACCTGCGGCGTGCAGTCGCTCGCGCGAGACCTCGATCTCGTGGTCGACGTTGACGACCGCCTGAGCCAAGGCCAGCGACTCCGCGTGGAAGTCGATGTCGTGCCACTCGGTGAGGGTGCCGCCCCAGTCGAAGATGACGGCGTCGATCGGCATGTGGGGTCAGCTCCGAACCAGCGCCACCAGGTGGTCCACGACCCGCTCGGCGGCGATGTCCTCGCGTTCTCCGGTGCGACGGTCCTTGACCTCGATGACGCCCTCGGCGAGCCCCTTGCCGACCACGGCGATCGTGGGCATGCCCATGAGCTCTGCGTCCTTGAACTTCACCCCCAGGCTCACCTTGCCGGGGCGGTCGTCGTAGAGGACGGCGATCCCCTGGGCCGACAACTCCTGCGCCAGCCGCTCGGCCGCCGCGAAGACGTGCTCGTCCTTGCCGGTGGCGATCAGGTGCACGTCGTACGGCGCGACGTTGCGCGGCCAGCACAGCCCGTGCTCGTCGTTGGCGTCCTCAGCGATCGCCGCGACGGCGCGCGAGGGACCGATCCCGTAGGAACCCATCGTCACCGTGACCAGCTTGCCGTTCTCGTCGAGCACCTTCAGATCGAGTGCGTCGGCGTACTTGCGCCCCAACGCGAAGATGTGGCCCATCTCGATGCCGCGTGCGGACTCCAGGCTGCCTGCCTCGCAGTTGGGGCACGGGTCACCGTCGCGAACCTCGGCGGCCTCGATCGTCCCGTCGGGAGTGAAGTCGCGACCCGCGACCAGGTCGAGCACGTGGCTTCCCTGGACGTCGGCCCCGGTGACCCAGCGAGTTCCCTCCACCACGCGCGGGTCGACGAGGTAGCGGATGCCGGAGGCGCTGTTCTCCCCCAGCGCGCCAGGCCCGATGTAGCCCTTGACCAGTTCGGGATGCTTGGCCAGTTCGGCCTCGTCCATCGCCTCGACCTCGATGGGCTCGAGTTGCCCCTCGAGGCGCTTCTGGTCCACCTCGCGGTCCCCGGGCACACCGATCGCCAGCGGTTCGCGGGTGCCGTCGGGGTGCTTGAGCACCACCATCACGTTCTTGAGCGTGTCACCTGCCGCCCAGGGGCGGTCCTGGCGCGGGAACACCGCGTTGAGGTGGTCGACCAATGTGTCGATGGTCGGCGTCTCGGGCGTCTCCTCGGCGTGCGCTGCCGGCGCGTCGGCGTAGTCCAACGGGGCGGGCGCGCGGACCTGCACCGCCTCCACGTTCGCGGCGTAGTCGCACATGGTGCAACGCACGTAGGTGTCTTCACCCACCGCGGCGTTGGCCAAGAACTCCTCGGAGCGCGAACCGCCCATGGCCCCTGAGGTCGCCTTCACGATGACGTAGGAGAACCCGAGCCGATCGAAGATCCGGATGTAGGCGTCGCGATGTGCCTGGTAGCTCGCCTCCAGGCCCGCGTCATCGACGTCGAAGGAGTAGGAGTCCTTCATCACGAACTCGCGGCCGCGGAGCAGCCCGGCCCTGGGGCGGGCCTCGTCGCGGTACTTGGTCTGGATCTGATAGATCGAGAGCGGCAGGTCCTTGTAGGACGAATACAGGTCCTTGACCACGAGGGTGAACATCTCCTCGTGGGTGGGGCCCAGCAGGTAGTCGGCGCCCTTGCGGTCCTTGAGACGGAAGATGCCGTCGCCGTAGTCGGTCCAGCGACCGGTGGCCTCATAGGGCTCCCGCGGCAACAGCGCGGGGAAGCTGAGTTCCTGCGCACCGATCGCGTCCATCTCTTCACGGATGATCGCCTCGATCTTGCGCAGCACCCGCAGCCCGAGCGGCAACCAGGTGTAGATGCCCGGGGCCGCACGGCGGATGTAGCCGGCTCGTACGAGCAGTCGGTGGCTCGGCACTTCGGCATCCGCGGGGTCGTCTCGCAAGGTGCGTACGAACAGGGACGACATGCGGGAGATCATGGGGCGGAGCCTACGGGTGGCGCTGGGACGACTGCGAACCGATTCCGCGCTCAGAACATCACTGTCGAGAACGTGGCGGTCTGGCGGAAGCCCACGCGCTCGTAGGCACCCCGCGCGGCGCCATTCCATTCGTTGACATACAGCGAGGCGACCGGGGCGATGCTCTCTCGGATCAACTCGACCACGGCGGCCATCCCGGCGACGGCCAGTCCCCGCCCCCGGAGGTCCGGCGGCACATAGACACCTTGGATCTGGGCGGCGTGCGAGGTCGCGCAGGCGACCTCTGCTTTGAAGACCAGTCGCCCGTCGTCGTCGAACTTGGCGAAGGACCAGCCTCGGCTGATCAGTTGGCTGATGCGCGCGCGGTAGAGATCGGCGCCCCCACCGACCTCGGGCGAGATCCCGACCTCTTCGGTGTACATCGCCACACATGCGGGGTAGAGCACTTCCAGGTCCGCCCGCACGGTGCGACGCACCCCCGGATCGGGCGCCACGAGCGGAGTGCTGTCGACCTCGAGGTGGGGTTGTCCCCGCCTCAGCTCCCGCGGCTGACTCCAGGTTCCCGCGACCGTCCGCCAGAACTCCTCGACCGCCCGGGCCGGTCCCACGATCGTCGAGACCGAGCGGGTTCGCGTCAAGGCTCGCTCGGCGAAGACCCGGGCGTCCTCGACGGTGCACTGGATCGGAACCAGGTTGGCACCCACGTGGCAGGCGGCCACCAGTTCACCACCGGAGAACCGGCCCCACATCTCGCCCCCCAACCACTTGGGCTCCAGGTTGGTGGTGCGCGCCCGATGCTCGGCAAACACGTTCACGACGGGATCGCGCGAGACCAGGGCGAGGAACGCGTTGAGGTCGGCAGGCTCGAGCACCCGCACGCCCGGCCGCGTGATCAACATGCGGTCAGATTACGACGTGGGCTTGAGCGACGAACTGCTCAGGAGACCGAAACGCTCGCCGCGGCGCCGTCGACGGCCTCCATGCCCTCGGCGATGCGCATCGCTTCCTCGATCAACGTCTCGACGATCTGGGACTCGGGCACGGTCTTGATGACCTCACCCTTGACGAAGATCTGTCCCTTGCCGTTGCCCGAGGCGACACCGAGGTCGGCCTCGCGGGCCTCACCGGGGCCGTTGACGACGCAACCCATCACGGCCACCCGCAGGGGCACCTCGAGTCCGTCGAGTCCTGCGGTGACCTCTTCGGCGAGTTTGTAGACGTCGACCTGGGCCCGGCCGCACGAGGGGCAGGACACGATCTCGAGGCGTCGCGGCTTCAGGTTGAGCGACTCCAGGATCTGGAGCCCCACCTTGATCTCCTCGACCGGAGGGGCCGAGAGGGAGACCCGGATCGTGTCACCGATGCCTTGGGAGAGCAGGGCACCGAAGGCCGTCGCGGACTTAATGGTGCCCTGGAAGGCCGGCCCGGCTTCGGTGACGCCGAGGTGCAAGGGCCAGTCCCCCGCCTGGGCGAGCAGTTCATAGGCGCGCACCATGACCACGGGGTCGTTGTGCTTCACCGAGATCTTGAAGTCGTGGAAGTCGTGCTCCTCGAAGAGCCCGGCCTCCCACACCGCCGACTCCACCAACGCCTCGGGCGTGGCCTTGCCGTACTTCTCCAACAGTCGCGGGTCGAGCGAGCCGGCGTTGACCCCGATCCGGATCGAGGTGCCGCGGTCCTTGGCGGCCGCGGCGATCTGCTTGACCTGGTCGTCGAACTTGCGGATGTTGCCCGGGTTGACTCGAACCGCAGCGCAGCCGGCATCGATGGCGGCATAGACGTACTTGGGCTGGAAGTGGATGTCGGCGATCACCGGGATCTGCGAGTGCTGCGCGATCTCGGGAAGCGCGTCGGCGTCGTCTTGGCTGGGGCAGGCGACGCGAACGATGTCGCAGCCGGTCGCGGTGAGTTCGGCGATCTGCTGCAGCGTGGCGTTGACGTCGGAGGTCAGCGTGGTGGTCATCGACTGCACCGAGATCGGCGACTCGCTGCCGACCCCGACCTTGCCGACCTTGATCTGCCGAGTGGGCCGACGCGGAGCCAGCACCGGAGGGGGTGCCGCGGGCATGCCGAGACTGATCGCTCCAGAGGTCGCCGTCATGTCTCCCAGCCTACTGGCGGTCGGGCAGAACGCCTCAGCCGGAGATGTGCAACGGCACCACGAGGTCGCCGACGATCAGGACGACGCTGAGCACCAGCAGACCGGACGCGACCACATAGGCGATCGGCAACAACTTCGCTGGGTCGACGTGACCCGGGTCGGGACGGCCCCGCAGGCGCGCGAAGCCACGGCGTACGGCCTCCCACAGCGCGCTGGCGATGTGGCCACCGTCGAGCGGGAGCAGCGGGATGAAGTTGAACATGCCGATGAAGAAGTTGAACCCGGCGATGAGCCCACCGAAGAAGACGATCTTCTCGGTCAGGTTGAAGCTCTCCTCTGCGACGATCTCACCGGAGATCCGGCTGCCGCCGACGATGCTCACCGGGCTCTCGGGGTCGCGCTCCTGGGCGCCGACGATCGCCTTGGCCACTCCCCACACCTTGACGGGTAGGTGGACCAGCGCCTGCGCGGTATCGATCGTCATCTGACGCATCTGGGTCAGCGTGTAGATGGGGCCGCCGGTCTGCTGGTGACTGGTCGGGGTGACACCGAGGAATCCGACCGCGGTCAGAGTCTCGTCATCGGGTCCGTTGGGCCGCAGTTCGACAGTGGTGTTCGTGGTGCCGCTCAGCGCCACGCCGTCGCGCTCGTAGCCGAGCACGACCTCGCCGTCACCGTTGCTTCGGATCAGGGTGCGGAACTGGTCCCAGTCGGTGACCGGCACACCGTTGAAGGTGGTGATCGTGTCGCCGGCCTCGAGTCCGGCGAGCACGGCCGGGCTGACGGGGTCGTCGTCGTTGCACGTGAGCCGACCCTCCTCATAGGGAATGACGCAGTCACTCACGCTCGCGAGGACCGGCACGCCGGCGTCGGGTTCGGTCGCATCGCGGCTCGGGTTGCCGTAGGTGGCGAACATCGCCCAGAACACGAAGAAGGCGATCAGGAGGTTCACCGTGGGGCCACCGGCCATCACGATGACCTTCTTCCACCACGGAAGCTTGTAGAACAACCGGTCGGAGTCCTCGGGACCGATCAACTCCCACTCGGCGGCGCGGGCGTCGGAGATCAGCTGGGTGAACATCCCGGTGTTGGACTTGCGGATCTTGGTGACCGTATTGCCTGCGGCATCCACGGTGACTTCCTCGGCGAGATCCGCCGCCTCCGGCGGCAGCATCCCGACGATCTTGACGTAGCCGCCGAGCGGGATCGCCTTGATGCCGTACTCGGTCTCGCCGCGCTGGGTACTCCAGACCGTGGGGCCGAAGCCGATGAAGTATTGGGTGACCTTCCCGCCGAACGCCTTGGCCGGGATCATGTGGCCGAGCTCGTGCAGGCCGATCGAAGCCAGGATCGCCGCGGCGAACAGCACGATCCCGAGCGTCATCAGCAACGGATACACGGTCTTGCCTTCCCTGATCGAGCCGTTTGGTCAGCCGGCTGAGCGTGCAATGAGTTCCTCGGCGCGCTTCCTGGCCCAGCCGTCCGCGGCCAGGACATCAGACACGCTCAGTGTCCCTCCTGAGGGTACGGCGTGCCCGGTCAGCACGGCGTCGATCACCGACACGATCTGATCGAACCGCAGGCGGCCGGTTCGGAAGGCCTCGACCGCGACCTCGTTCGCCGCGTTGTAGACCGCTGGTGCGGTGCCGGCACGCTCGCCGGCGACGCGGGCCAGATCGACCGCCGGGAAGGCCTGGGTGTCGAGGGGGAAGAACTCCCACGTCTGTGCCCGAGTCCAGTCCACCGGTGGCGCGGTGTCGGCGATCCGCTCGGGCCAGGTCAACCCCAAGGCGATGGGGATCATCATCGTGGGCGGACTGGCCTGCACGATCGTCGAACCGTCGATGAACTCGACCATCGAATGCACAACGCTCGTGGGGTGCACCACGACTTCGATGCGTTCGAAGGGGATGTCGAAGAGCAGGTGCGCCTCGATCACCTCCAGACCCTTGTTGACCAGGGTGGCCGAATTGATGGTGATGACCGGACCCATGTCCCAGGTGGGGTGCGCCATGGCCTCCTCGGGGGTCACCGAGGCCAGGTCTGCGGCCGAGCGACCCCGGAAGGGCCCCCCGCTCGCGGTCAGCACCAGCCGACGTACCTCGCCGGCTTCGCCGCTGCGCAGGCACTGGGCGATGGCGCTGTGCTCGGAGTCGACCGGCACGATCTGGCCGGGGGCTGCACGATCAAGGACCAGCGGGCCGCCCATGATCAGCGATTCCTTGTTGGCCAGCGCCAGGGTGGAGCCGGCCTCGAGCGCAGCGAGGGTGGGTCGCAGTCCGACCGCGCCGGTGATGGCGTTGAGCACGACATCGCAGGGCTGGGCGGCCGCCTCGGTCGAGGCCTGCTCGCCCAAGCCCGAGAAGGTTGGTGCGAACTCCTCGACCTGCGCGGCGAAGAGATCGGGATTGCTTCCGCCGGCGGTCAGCGCGACGACGCGGAAGCGATCGGGGTTGCGACGGACCAGGTCGAGGGCCTGGGTGCCGATCGATCCGGTCGAGCCGAGCACGACGACGTCACGGCGGGGCGAGATGGACACTGCTGCAGTCTCCCAGGTTCGGCCGTCTGCTCGGTGACCCGCCGCGGTCCCGGCGCGGGGGGTGGCCATTCCACCCTGCGTGCGTGAAGGTGAAGCGGTGATCTCGCGCACGGGGGCCCGACGCACGACAGTGGCGACGCTTGCCCTCTGCATGGCAGCCGTGGGGGCGCTCGCCGGCACCCCGAGCCCGGCCAAGGCGCTCACCCCGGGTGGGTCGCAGCCTGGGGCGCAGTCTGGGGCGCAGTCTGGGGCGCAGTCTGGGGCGCAGTCTGGGGCGAAGGCCGGCGCCTGTCGGTCCGGCCAGGTGGCCCTCACCTTCGATGACGGCCCCTCACCCAAGGTGACCCCCGGCCTGATCCGCACGCTTCGAGCCAAGAAGGTGCCGGCGACCTTCTTCATGGTCGGGTCCCGGGTCAAGGCCGCCCCAGGCGTGGCTCGTGCTGTCGAACGGGCCGGCTTCCTCGTGGCGAACCACAGCTATGCCCACCAATCCATGACCACTCAGAGCACCGCACAGATCGTCGGGACGATCCGAGCAACCGACGCCGCCCTGCGCGGCGCCGGCACCCATCCGCTGAGCCTGGTGCGCCCGCCGTACGGCGCGGTTGACGGCGCTGTCAGGGCAGCTGCACGCCGCACCTCGCACCCGATCGTGCTGTGGGATGTCGACCCCCGCGACTGGGACGGCCGCTCCAGCGACCAGATCGCCTCGAGCGTGCTGGCTCAACTTCGCCCGGGCAGGCGCAACATCGTGCTGCTCCACGACGGAGTCGCGAACTCACCGCGCACCGTGGCCGCGGTGCCGCGCATCATCAACGCGGCCCGGGGCCGCGGATTCTGCTTCGTCGGGCTCAACGGGAAGGGCAAGCCCGGCTTCCCCACTCCCACGGCACGTCTGGTCGTCGGCAAGCAGGGCCTGAAGGTCCCAGAGGGCCGGGACCTGAAGGCCACGGTGCGCTTGTCGGCACCTGCCGGGCGAGCGACCACCGTGCAGATCTCGCTGGTTCGCGGCACCGCGAGCCTGCGCCGCGACGTGGGGCGCTTCGCCAGGACGGTGCGGGTTCCCGCCGGCCGGATGAGCGCCAAGGTGCGCATCCCCATCCTCCGAGATCGACTCGACGAACCGACAGAGCGCTTCGACCTCAGGTTGCGCAGCGGTCGAGGCGTGCGCGTGGTGAGTCGCAGGTTCACCGCGGTCATCGAAGATGCCGACCCACCCGCCAAGGTCTCCGGCAACCCCGCAGCGATCGCCGAACCCGAGACCGGGACCGCGCAGGTCCCGGTGACCTTCGCCCTCAACCGCGTCAGCGGGCGCGACATCACCCTGCGCGTCCTCACCGTCGCGGGCACCGCGGACGAGAGCGACTATGCGGCGCTCGACCAGACGGTGACCATCCCCGCAGGTCGCTCCTCGGTGAGCGTCGAGGTCACGGTGAACTCGGATGCGGTGATCGAGGGCGACGAATCGTTCGTGCTGCGCATCCTGCGGGCCACTCGCGCAGAGATCCGGCGCTCCGACGCGGAGATCACGATCACCTCGACGGTTCCCTAGCCGATCCAAGCGGCCCGACAAAGCCTCTCGCGCGGACCCCCGGACGGCCCTACTGTGACCTCATGACCGCGACCCCAGCAGTTCCGACAGCGACGCCCATCGGTGGGCCCGGGTTGCCCCAGGAACGACGCTTGGTCACCGCCATTCCCGGACCCGAATCCACCAAGCGACTCGATCGCAAGAAGGAACATGTCGCCGATGGAGTCGGCACCATGCTGCCGGTCTTCGTGACCGCTGCCGGCGGCGGAGTGCTCGTGGACGTCGACGGGAACTCCTTGATCGATCTGGGATCGGGAATCGCCGTCGCCAGCGTCGGCAACGCCGCACCCTCGGTCGTCGATCGGGTCCGCGATCAGGTGGCGGCCTTCACCCACACCTGCTTCATGATCACGCCCTACGACGGCTACGTGGACGTCTGCGAGACCTTGGCCGAGGTCACCCCCGGCGAGCACGCCAAGAAGTCCGCCCTGTTCAACTCCGGCGCCGAGGCCGTCGAGAACGCCGTCAAGATCGCGCGCGTGGCGACGGGCCGGGATGCGGTCGCCGTCTTCGACCACGCCTACCACGGTCGGACCAACCTGACGATGGCCATGACCGCCAAGAACATGCCCTACAAGCAGGGCTTCGGACCGGTCGCGGGCGAGGTGTACCGAGCCCCGATGTCCTACCCACTGCGCGACGGCCTGAGTGGAGAGGCGGCCGCTGCCCGGGCGATCGATGTGCTCGACAAGCAGGTCGGCGCCGGCAACCTGGCCTGCCTGGCGATCGAGCCGATCCAGGGCGAGGGCGGGTTCGTCGTCCCGGCCCCGGGCTTCTTGGCGGCGCTGGCCCAATGGGCCCAAGCCAACGGCATCCTGTTCTTGGCCGACGAGATCCAGACCGGCTTCTGCCGCACCGGCGACTGGTTCGCCTGCGAACACGAAGGGGTGGTCCCCGATCTGGTGACC
>JBFIDC010000044.1:0-15065 GCA_041581495.1 Nocardioides sp.
ATCGCCGGCGCCCGCAACACCGGCCTGGGTGCCGCCACGGGTGAGGTGGTGGCGTTCCTCGATGACGACGCGGTCCCTCATCCCGATTGGTTGGCGCGCCTGGCCGAACCGTTCGCGGATCCGACGGTGCAGGTCGTCGGCGGCTGGGTCGAGCCGGCCTGGGACCAGCAGCGGCCGCAACATCTGCCACCCGAACTCGACTGGCTGGTCGGGTGCTCGCACCGCACGCGGCCCGACGCAGTCGCCGACGTACGCAACGTCGTAGGTGCGAGCCTGTCGCTGCGGCGTGGCTTGATCGAGAGCGTCGGTGGGTTCGACCAACGGGTCAGCAGGCGCGGGGACGTCCCGTTGGGGTGCGACGAGACCGAGTTCTGCATCCGGGTGGGGCAGAAACTGCCCGGAAGTCGGATCGTGCTCCAACCACGGGCCGTCGTCCGGCACCGGGTCACCGCCGACCGCACCACCTGGAGATATCTGCGGGCACGGGCCTATGCCGAAGGGCTCTCCAAGGCGGTCGTCGCGGAACTGGTGGGTGCCGACGACGCAACATCAGACGAACGACGCTATGTGTGGCGCGTCCTCCCCAGGGCGTTCGTGCGTGAGTTCGTTCACGGCCGCTGGCGGGGGTCTGTCGGCGTTATGACTGCGTTGACGTGGACCGGCTGGGGATACCTGACGGGTCGCCTGCGGCACTGACCGGGAGGGGCCGACGGACCCGCAGCAGGGTCCAGGTGGCCACGGCCGAGACCGCGGCGGCACCCAGGAGGTGCACCTCCACCAGGCCGATCGGTAGTCCGGTGGCGTACTGCACGTAGCCGACGACGCCCTGGGCGACCTCGATCCCGAGCAGGACGCTGACCGCGCGTCGGGCGTGTTCGCGCCCGCCGACCACGCGCAGCAGCATGAACAGGCCGAGGGTGAGACCGATGAAGAGGAAGACCAGGTCGGCGTGCAGTTGGCTGACGGCGTCCGGGTTGAGTCCGGTGCGGACCGAGTCGGCGTCACCGGCATGCGGACCCGAGCCGGTCACGACGGTGCCGACGTAGAGAACCGCCCAGGCTGCCGCGAAGGTGCCCCACGCCAGTCTGGTGGTGTGGTCCTCGCGGGGCTCCGGAAGGGGGCCATCGACTGACAACAACAATCGGACCGCGACCCCGACCAACGCCAGCGAGCACAGGAGGTGGAGAGAGACCACCCACGGATTCAGGTCGGTCAGCACCGTGATGCCGCCGATCAGTGCTTGAGCGGGGATCCCCGCGGCGAGCAAGCCCACCATGATGCGGATGTCGCGCCGCCCGGTGCGCCACCCGGCCACCAGGGTGGCGATGGCGATCGCGGTGAGGACGAAGGTGAGCATGCGGTTGCCGAACTCGATGGCTTCGTGCACATCGAGAGCACCACGCGGCACGTAGGAGTCCTCGGTGCATCGCGGCCACGTCGGGCAACCCAGCCCCGAACCGGTCAGTCGGACCGCTCCGCCGGTCAGGATCAGGCCGGCATTGCTGATCAGCGAGGCCCAGGCGAGGGGCCGCAGCCAGGAGGTCATCGGTCGCTCATTCCCATGCGAAGGTCCTTGTCGTCGCCACGGTGCCGGCCGCTGCCCACACGAGCAGGGTCGCCAGGTCGCGCCACGCCACGGTCCCGAGCAGGAGGCCATCACGCATGGCCTCGCCCAGCGCCCCCGACGGCAGGAACCGGGCCACGTCGCCGAACCCGCCGTAGGCCGAGGCGGGCAGCACCACGGCACCGCCGGCCAGCAACAGCAGGTAGACCAGGTTGGCTGCCGCCAAGGTCGCCTCGGCCCGCAGGACGCCGGCCAGGAGCAGCCCGAGCGAGGCGAACGCGGCAGTTCCGCCCACGACGGCGAGCAGTGCGCCCACCAAGCCTGCGGCGTCGAGCCCCGGGGACCAGCCGAGCAGCAGGCCCACGAGCGAGAGCACGATGATCTGGAGGACCTCGATGAGCAGGAGCGCGAGGACCTTGCCGGCGAGCAGTCCGACCCGCGGGAGCGGGGAGGTTCCCAGGCGCTTGAGGACGCCGTAGCGGCGTTCGAAGCCGGTGGCGATGGCCAGGGAGGTGAACGCGGTCGACATGACCGCCAGGGCGAGCACCCCAGGGGTCACCACGTCGACCACCGGATGGTCGTAGTCGAGGCCCAGGGTGTCCGCGGCGCCCACCAGGCCGACCAGGACGATGACCGGGATCACGATCGCGATCAGCAACTGCTCGCCGTTGCGCAGCATGAGTCGCGATTCCATCCGGGCCTGAGCCAGGATCATCCGGCTCAAGGGTGCGGCCCCCGGCCGGGGAGCGAAGGTTCCGGAACCGACTGCGGTCATTGTTGAAGGTCCCGTCCGGTGAGCTCCAAGAACACGTCCTCGAGGTTGCGGGTGCCCAGACTCAGTGACTCCGGCAGGACCTGGTTGTCCTCGCACCAGCGTGAGACCTTGGCCAGCGTGGAGGCATCGGCGTGTCCGGTGACCAGCAGGCTGAGATCGTCGATCTGCACGACCTCGATGTGGTCACCCAGCGCCGCTCGCAGGGACTCGGGTGCGCCAGGGGGGAACGGGCGGGTCACGATCAACCGGATGGTGGAGCGCGTCCCACCTCGGGTCAGTTCGATGGGTGAGCCGCTGGCCACCAGTCGGCCGTGATCGATGATGTGGATCAGGTCCGCCAGGCGCTCGGCCTCCTCCATGTAGTGCGTCGTGAGCACCACTGTCACGCCGTCCCCACGCAACTCCTCCAGGAGTTCCCACACGGTGCGCCGGACCGCGGGGTCCATGCCGGCCGTCGGCTCGTCGACGAAGATGACCTCGGGGCGACCGACGATGGCCATCGCGAGTCCGAGGCGCTGTTTGAGCCCACCTGAGAGGCGTCGGTAGGCGGTGGAGCCGCACTCGTCGAGGCCCAGGCGCTCCTGCAGCATGGCGATGTCGAGAGGATCGCGGTGCAGGGAGGCGAGGTGACGCAGCATCTCGCTCGCCCGGATCCCGCTCCACGCGCCGCCCTCCTGCAGCATCACGCCGATCCGCGGCATGAGGTCGCGCCGATCCGCGATGGGGTCCAGCCCCAGGACCCGCACCCGACCCGACTGCGGCTTGCGGTAGCCCTCGCAGGTCTCCAGCGTCGTGGTCTTCCCGGCGCCGTTGGGACCGAGCACGGCGGTGATGGTGTGCTGGGCGACGGTGAGCGAGAGTCCATCGACCGCGCGGGTCGCTCCATAGGCCATCACGAGTCCCTCGACCTCCACGGCAGGGGAGGAGGTCGAGGACACGGGCGAAGTCTATGGAGCCTCGGTGATGCCGCGTTCGCAGGGCTGGGCCGCCTGGGCGGCCTCGGTCGCTGCGGCGGGCCTCGCAGGGTCCTGGTGGGCGGTTCCGGTGACGTCACGATCGAGTTAGGGTGCCCTTCCTTGAAGCTGCCATGGCATTAACGGCACACTGGTGTTGTGATATTCGAGGGCGATCGGTCAACCCGGCAACGGGTGGCTCAGTCGATCCTCGAACACGGTGCCTCCACGGCCGCCGCACTCGGTGAGCGGCTCGACCTGACCCCCGCCGCGGTGCGCCGCCATCTCGACCACCTGGTCGAGGAGGGCGCCGTCGTCGCTCAGGACCCGCGGACCCCGCTGCGTCGCGGACGCGGTCGGCCCGCGAAGGTGTTCGTGTTGACCGAGGTGGGGCGCGACGGGTTCGACCAGCAGTACGACGACCTCGCGGTCGACGCGCTGCGTTTCGTCGCCGAGACCGGGGGGGACGACGCGGTTCGCGAGTTCGCGAATCGGCGGGTGGCCTTCATCGAGGAGCGCTTCGACGAGGTCGCCTCGGCGCACTCCCACCTGAGCCCTGCCGAGGTCCTGGCTCAACTCTTCACCGACGAGGGGTACGCCGCCGCAGTGCGCACCTTGCCCGGGTCCAACGACCACGAGGTGGGCGAGCAGTTGTGCCAGCAGCACTGCCCGGTCTCCCACGTCGCCCACGAATTCCCGCAACTGTGCGAGGCCGAGACCGAGGCGATCAGCCGGGTCCTGGGTCGCCACGTCCAGCGGTTGGCCACCATCGCCCACGGCGATGGTGTGTGCACCACCTACATCCCTTCGCCCCCAACTGATACATCGAACAGTGAGAAGGAGAAGGTCAGCTCATGACCTCAATCGAGGAGCGCAACCCCGAACTCGAGGGGCTGGGCCGCTACCAGTTCGGCTGGTCCGACAGCGATGCTGCCGGTCAGGCCGCCAAGCGCGGCCTGAGCGAAGAGGTCGTTCGCGACATCTCCGCCAAGAAGAGTGAGCCGCAGTGGATGCTCGACCTGCGCCTCAAGGGCCTGAAGTTGTTCCACCGCAAGCCGATGCCGACCTGGGGTTCTGACCTCTCGGGGATCGACTTCGAGAACATCAAGTACTTCGTGCGCTCCAGCGAGAAGCAGGCGGCGACGTGGGAAGACCTGCCCGAGGACATCAAGAACACCTACGACAAGCTCGGCATCCCCGAGGCGGAGAAGCAGCGTCTGGTCTCCGGTGTCGCGGCTCAGTACGAGTCCGAGGTGGTCTACCACTCGATTCGCGAGGACCTCGAGGAGCAGGGAGTGCTCTTCCTCGACACCGACACGGCTCTGCGCGAGCAGCCGGAGCTATTCCAGGAGTACTTCGGCACCGTCATCCCGGTCGGTGACAACAAGTTCGCCGCACTGAACACCTCGGTGTGGTCTGGCGGGTCGTTCATCTATGTCCCCAAGGGCGTGCATGTCGACATCCCGCTGCAGGCCTACTTCCGGATCAACACCGAGAACATGGGTCAGTTCGAGCGGACGCTGATCATCGTCGACGAAGACGCCTACGTGCACTACGTCGAAGGCTGCACCGCGCCGATCTACTCCTCGGACTCGCTGCACAGCGCCGTGGTGGAGATCATCGTGAAGAAGGGTGGACGCTGCCGCTACACGACCATCCAGAACTGGTCCAACAACGTCTACAACCTCGTCACCAAGCGCGCGGTCTGCGAGGCCGGGGCGACGATGGAGTGGGTCGACGGCAACATCGGCTCCAAGGTGACGATGAAGTACCCCGCCATCTATCTGATGGGCGAGCACGCCAAGGGGGAGACCCTCTCGGTGGCCTTCGCCGGCGAGGGTCAGCACCAAGACGCCGGCGCCAAGATGGTGCACGCGGCGCCGCACACCTCGAGCTCGATCCTGAGCAAGTCGGTGGCGCGCGGCGGTGGCCGGACCTCCTACCGAGGTCTGATCCAGATGAACGAGGGCGCCTACGGCTCGAAGTCCAACGTGCTGTGCGACGCACTCCTCGTCGACCAGATCAGTCGCTCGGACACCTACCCGTACGTCGACATCCGCGAAGACGATGTCTCGATGGGCCACGAGGCCTCGGTGTCCAAGGTCTCTGACGACCAGTTGTTCTACCTCATGTCGCGAGGCATGGAGCAGGACGAGGCGATGGCCATGATCGTGCGCGGGTTCATCGAACCGATCGCCAAGGAATTGCCCATGGAATATGCCCTTGAGCTCAACCGGCTCATCGAACTGCAAATGGAAGGTGCCGTCGGCTGATGGGCCTCGAAGTCTCCTCCCACCTACACCCGGTGGGCTCGTTTGACCTGTCCGATCACCCGGTTCCGACCGGCCGTGAGGAGGTCTGGCGGTTCACCCCGCTCAAGCGCCTCAAGGGGCTGCACGACGACGTCTCGCTCGCTGGGGACGGCTTCGACGTCAAGGTCGAGGCGCCTGCCGGAGTCAGCACCGATCGTGTCTCGGTCGCAGATTCCACGCGCGGATTGTCCGGATTCATCCCCACCGACCGGGTCAGCGCCCGCGTGTGGGACGCCGCGACCTCGGTCTTCACCATCGATGTCCCCACTGACACCGTGCTGAGCGAACCCGTTGTCGTCACGGTCACCGGACAGGGCGGCGACGAGGCGATTGCCGGTCAGTTGCTCGTCCAACTCGGGCGGCACGCCAAAGCCACTGTCGTGGTGCGCTTCCAAGGCTCGGCCACCTTCGCCGACAACGTGGAGTTCGTGGTCGGTGAAGGCGCCCAGTTGACCTACGTCACCATCCAGGACTGGGCCGACGACGCGGTGCACCACTCCACGCAGCGTGCGGTGGTGGGTCGCGACGCGACGTTGCGGCACATCGCGGTGACCTTCGGTGGCGACCTGGTCCGCCACGACGTGACGGCGACCTACGACGGACCCGGCGGCTCGATCGAAATGCTGGGTCTCTACTTCGCCGACGCCGGACAGCACGTCGAGCACCGCCTGTTCGTCGACCACAACGAGCCGAAGACCAAGAGCAACGTGCTCTACAAGGGCGCGCTCCAGGGCCAGAAGGCGCACACCGTGTGGATCGGCAACGTCTTGATCCGCAAGGAAGCCGAAGGCATCGAGACCTACGAGGAGAACCGCAACCTGGTCCTCTCCGATGGCTGCCACGCAGACTCTGTGCCCAACCTGGAGATCGAGACCGGCGAGATCGAGGGCGCGGGGCACGCGTCAGCCACGGCTCGGTTCGACGATGAGCAGTTGTTCTACCTGCGCTCGCGAGGCGTCTCCGAGAAGGAGTCTCGTCGTCTCGTCGTGCACGGCTTCTTCAACGACCTGATCCGCAAGATCGCGGTCCCCGAGATCGAGGAGTCGCTCACCACGACCGTCGAGGCAGAGCTCGCCAAGAACGTCCTGAAGGACTTCGCATGAGCTTCGAACGCGCCTGCCTGCTCGCCGACGTGCCGACCGACGAGGCCCTCGGGGTCACGATCGGCCGCTACGACGTCGCTGTGGCCCGCAACCAGGACGAGGTCTTCGCGATCCAGGACCTCTGCTCGCACGCCAACGTCGCCCTGAGTGAGGGTGAGGTCCAGGACTGCACAGTGGAGTGCTGGCTGCACGGATCCAGGTTCGACCTGCGCACCGGCAAGCCCACTGGCCTCCCCGCGACCGAGCCGGTCTCAACCTTCCCCGTCGAGGTCCGCCAGGACTCCGACGGTCCCACCGTCTACATCGATGTCACCACCACCCTGAACGGAGTCACACCCTCATGAGCGAACTTGTGATCAAGGACCTGCACGTCTCGGTCAAGACCGACGACGGCGCCAAGGAGATCCTCAAGGGCGTCACCTTGACCATCAAGTCGGGAGAGACCCACGCGATCATGGGGCCCAACGGCTCCGGCAAGTCGACGCTGGCCTACTCGGTGGCCGGTCACCCCAAGTACGACGTCACCGGCGGCACCATCACCCTCGACGGCGCCGACGTCTTGGCGATGTCGGTCGACGAGCGGGCCCGAGCCGGCCTGTTCCTCGCCATGCAGTACCCGGTCGAGGTCCCTGGTGTGTCGGTCTCCAACTTCCTGCGGACCGCCAAGACGGCCCTCGACGGCGAGGCTCCCAAGCTGCGCACCTGGGTCAAGGACGTCAACTCCGCCCTCGAGCAGCTCAACCTCGACCCGACCTTCGGCACCCGCTCGGTCAACGAGGGGTTCTCGGGCGGCGAGAAGAAGCGTCACGAGATCGCCCAACTCGAGTTGCTCAACCCGCAGATGGCGATCCTCGACGAGACCGACTCCGGCCTCGACATCGACGCACTCAAGATCGTCTCCGAGGGTGTCAACAGGTTCCGTGCCCAAGAGGGCAAGGGAGTCCTGCTGATCACCCACTACACCCGGATCCTGCGCTACATCGAGCCCGACTTCGTGCACGTCTTCGTCGACGGCAAGATCGCCGACCAGGGTGGCGCCGAACTTGCCGACCAGCTCGAGGCCGAGGGCTACGACAAGTACCTGCAGGCATCGGTCTGACCGTGTCCTCCCTGCCAGGGCTCCTCCCCGAGCTGGAGGTCATCCGCAAGGACTTCCCGATCCTCGAGCGCACGCTCGCCGACGGCAAGCCCTTGGTCTATCTCGACAGCGCCAACACCTCGCAGAAGCCTCAGGTCGTCATCGACACGATGGTCGACCACCTGGAGCGACACAACGCCAATATCTCCCGGGCCATGCACCAACTCGGCGCCGAGTCGACCGAGGCGTTCGAGGCAGCGCGTGACAAGGTCCAACGCTTCATCAAGGCACCAAGCCGCGATGAGGTGATCTTCACCAAGAACGCCACCGAGGCGCTCAACCTGGTGGCGAACTCGCTGGCCTGGGCGGTCGGCGACCTGGCGATCGGTCCGGGTGATGAGGTCCTGATCACCGAGATGGAGCATCACTCCAACATCGTTCCGTGGCAGTTGCTGACCGAACGCAAGGGAGCGACCCTGCGCTGGTTCGGGCTCACCGACGACGGGCAACTGGACCTCTCGAACGTCGAGGATCTGATCAACGAGCGCACCAAGGTGGTCTCGCTGACCTGGGTCTCCAACATGCTCGGCACCATCAACCCGGTCGCCGAGATCGCCGCACGGGCGCATGCCGTGGGTGCCTTGGTCGTGGTCGATGCGTCCCAGGCGGTCCCGCAACTGCCGGTCGACGTCGTGGCCTCGGGTGCCGACCTGGTGGCCTTCACCGGACACAAGTGCGTCGGGCCGACAGGTGTCGGCGTGCTGTGGGGGCGGCGCGAGGTGCTGGAGGCGTTGCCGCCGTTCCTCGGTGGCGGCGAGATGATCGAGACCGTGCGCATGGAGGGTTCGACCTACGCCGGGATCCCGCACAAGTTCGAGGCCGGCACACCGCCGATCGTCGAGGCCGTGGGTCTCGGCGCCGCGGTCGACTACCTGGCCCACGTCGGCATGGAAGCGGTGCACGCCCACGAGCAGGCGATCACCGGCTACGCCCTGGAGGGGCTGGCCACGGTGCCCGGACTGACCGTGCTCGGCCCTCTCGACGCCACCCAGCGCGGGGGAGCGATCTCCTTCGAACTCGACGGCGTTCACCCCCACGACATCGCCCAGGTCCTCGACTCCCGCGGCATCGCGGTCCGCGCCGGTCACCACTGCGCGAGGCCGGCCCACGCCCGCTTCGGTGTGCAGAGCTCGACGCGGATGTCGTCCTATCTCTACACGACTCCCGGCGAGATCGACGCGTTGATCGAGGCCCTGGAATACACCCGTTCGTACTTCAAGTTGGACAGCTGATGGACCTCGACAGCCTCTACCAGGAGATCATCCTGGATCACTACAGGACGCCGCTGCACGCGGGCCTGCGCGAGCCGTACGAAGCCGAGGTGCACCACGTGAACCCGACCTGCGGTGACGAGATCACCCTGCGGGTTCATCTCGACGACGGCGTCGTGCGCGACATCTCCTACGACGCGGCCGGATGCTCGATCTCCCAGGCCTCGACCTCGGTGATGGCCGACCTGCTGATCGGCAAGACGGTCGAGGAGGCGATGGCGGTGCACGCCGAGTTCCTCGCCCTGATGCAAGGCAAGGGCAGCGTCGAGCCCGACGAAGACGTGCTCGAAGACGGCGTCGCGTTCGCCGGCGTCGCCAAGTTCCCCGCGCGCGTGAAGTGCGCACTACTGTCGTGGATGGCCTGGAAAGACGCCACGACCCAGAGCCTGGAGGCAACCACATGACCACCCAGCCCGACCACAGCGACCTGCCCGACGTCCCCGAGGCGGCCTCGGCCGGCGTCGGCACCTCGACCGTGTCGGTCGAGGACGTCACCGAAGCGATGAAGGACGTCGTCGACCCCGAACTCGGCATCAACGTCGTCGACCTCGGCCTGGTCTACGACATCCACCTCGATGACGGCTCCAACTGCGTTCTCGACATGACGCTGACCTCCGCGGCCTGCCCGCTGACCGACGTGATCATGGACCAGACCAACGCCGCGCTCGAGGGCCTGGTCAACGACGTCGCCATCAACTGGGTCTGGATGCCGCCGTGGGGTCCCGACAAGATCAGCCCCGACGGCCGCGAGCAGTTGCGGGCGTTGGGCTTCAACGTCTGAGGCAGGCGGCCGCCCCGGGCGCGCGGATTCCCCGGCTGACCGGGGAAACTGGCACTTGTCAGGGGTTGCGATCCCCGACAAGCAACAGACTCGCCCGACAAGTCACGGTTAGGTTCGGGTCATGCCGACGGTCCTGGTTCCGCGCCACCGATTCGAACGCTGGGTCAGCAACTTCGGGGACCGGCATGGCGAGACCGCGCTGTCCACGGTCGGTGGGGCGCTGAGCGGGGCCGCTGCCGACGGGTCCACCTTCACCGCGCGGCTACCGTTCGAGGCACGGTACGACGGCCCCGGCGACGCAACGGACTTCGTCGGCTCATTCGCATCGCCGGAGGATTGGGGCCTCCTGCTGGTGCGCAAGGGCGGCTTCGCGGTCGGGCGAGTCCGCGCGGATCGCCTGGTCGAGTCCAAAGTCGGCCAACGCCACGTCCAGGGGCGCACCAAGGCGGGTGGCCAGAGCCAGCAGCGCTTCGCCAGGCGCCGGGACAACCAGGCCCGCCAGGCGTTCGAAGCCGCCGCCGACCACGCCGCGCGGATCCTTGCGACCGACGCGGTCGGGACCGAGATCCCGGTTGTCACCGGTGGTGATCACCCCGCCGTCAACGAGGTGCTGGCCGATCGGCGGCTACGACACCTCAGGGTCGTCGCGCCCTGGATCACCGTGCCCGACCAACGGCGCGCGGCACTGGACCAGGCGGTGCGCGACGCGTGTTCGACGGTCATCCAGGTCATCAACGCCTGATCCGGGAGCCCCTAGGCTCGAGTCGTGAGCGAACCAGTGATCGACATGCGTGGCGTCGTGAAGACCTTCGGCAGCACCCGCGCCCTGGATGGTCTCGATCTCCAGGTCACGCCCGGAGAGGTACACGGATTCCTCGGTCCCAACGGCTCCGGCAAGTCCACGGCCATTCGCGTGCTGCTCGGGCTGTTGCGCTCGCAGGGCGGTACGGCTCGTCTGCTGGGCGGGGATCCGTGGCATGACACGGCAGTGTTGCATCGGCGACTCGCCTACGTCCCGGGCGAGGTGAATCTGTGGCCGGGCCTCACCGGGGGAGAGGTGATCGACCTGCTGGGCCGGCTCCGCGGCGGCCTCGACGAGAAACGACGCCGCGACCTGCTCGAGCGCTTCGAGCTCGATCCGACCAAGAAGGGCCGGGCCTACTCCAAGGGCAATCGGCAGAAGGTTGCGCTGGTCGCTGCGCTTGCCAGCGATGTCGAGCTGTACATGTTCGATGAGCCGACCTCAGGCCTGGATCCCCTGATGGAGTCGTTCTTCCAGGAGTCGGTGGACCAACTGCGCGAACGCGGCCGCACAGTGCTGCTCTCGAGCCACATCCTGGCCGAGGTCGAGCGGTTGTGCGATCGGGTCACCATCATCCGAAGCGGTCGCACCGTCGAGTCCGGCACCCTCAGCGATCTGCGACACCTCACCAGCACGTCGGTCGTCGCGGAAGTGGAACGCCGCGGCGATGCCGCCACCGGGCTCGGTGGCCTGGCCGGGGTCGAGGCCCTGGTGGCCGAGGGCGACCGAGTCCGCTTCGAGGTGGAGACCGCGAGCCTCGACGCGGCCATGCGGGTGCTGGTCGGCGCGGGCATCCGCAGCCTGACCACGCAACCCCCGAGCCTGGAAGACCTGTTCCTGCGTCACTACGGTGAGCGGATCGAGGCGAGCGAGACGTGACCGGAACGTGGACGCTGGTTCGGGCCTATCTGCGCCGGGACCGGTTCTTCGTGCTCTGGTGGTGGATCGGCGGCGTGCTGCTCTATTGGAGCCAGGCGGTCAGCGTGATCGGCTTGTATGCCACTCAGGCCGAGTTCGACAGGGCGGCCGACTACATGGGCGCCAACCCGGCCTTCATAGCGCTGGCCGGCCCCGCCCGGGCCCTCAACACCGTCGGCGGGCAGGTGACCTGGCAGGCGAGCGCGTTCGGCGCGATCCTGGCCGGGCTGATGAGCATGTTCCTCATCGGGCGGCACACCAGGGCCGAAGAGGAGAGCGGCCGCGACGAGTTGGTCAGGTCCACCGTCGTCGGTCGCCAAGCACCCCTGGCAGCGGCGGTCATCGTGGCGGCGGCGGCGAACCTGGTGCTCGGTATCGCCGTCGCGCTGAGCCTGGTTGCCGTGCCACTGGCGGCCGCGGACTCCTTCGGGCTGGGATTGGGGCTCACCGCCACTGGTTGGGTCTTCACCGCGACGGCCTTGATCGCTGCTCAACTGAGTTCGTCGACGCGAGCGATGTACGGCATCGCGGGGGTGGTGATCGCCGCGTCGTACGTTCTGCGTGCCGTGGGCGACGTCGGCAATCCGGTCTTCACGTGGCTCTCGCCCATCGGCTGGTATCAGGCCATGTATCCGTTCTCCGGGCTGCGTTGGTGGCCGCTGCTGCTTCTGCTGGCCGCCGCTGCCATCGCGGCACTCGTGGCTGTCGCGCTGCTCAGCCGACGCGACATCGGCTCGGGGCTGTTGTCTTCGCGGGCAGGCCCCGCACGGGCCGGAGGGGTGTTGGGTGGCCACGGATTCCGGGGCGGTCTCGGGCTGGCCTGGCGGCTCCATCGGGGGACGATGCTGGGCTGGATGCTGGGCATGTTCCTCGTCGGGCTCAGTTACGGGTCCATCGGCAACGACGTCGAGCAACTCCTCGGTGACTCCGACTTCGCGCGTGACTTCATGATCCAAGGCACCGCCGACCTCATCGACGGCTTCTATGCAACCGCGGCGCTGATGCTTGCGCTCGGCGCCAGCGGATACGCGATCTCATCGGTCCTGCGACCCGGCGCCGAAGAGGTTGTCGGTCACACCGAACTGCTGGTCGCCACCGATCTGTCCAGACGGGCCTGGCTGGCCGGGCACGTGGCCATGACTGTGGTGGGCACCGTCATGGTGCTGGGTGTCAGCGGCCTGGGCCTCGGCCTGGGCAACGCACTGGTGACCGGGGCCGGAGACGCGGTGGGGCGCTACTTCTGGCTCGGGCTGGCCTACGTCCCCGCCGTCCTCGCCCTGGCCGCCGTGGCACGGTTGCTCTTCGGACTGGCCCCGGGCCAGGTGTCTCTCGCCTGGCTTCCGCTCGTCCTTGCCGTGGTGGTGATGTTGTTCAGCACCGTGCTGCGGATCCCGCAGTGGGTGCAGAACCTCTCGCCGTTCGAGCACCTGGCGCTGGTGCCGGCTGAGTCCCTGTCGTGGTCCGCCGTCTTGGCAGTCGGACTGGTCGCCACGCTGGTTTCGTTCGCGGGGCAGTTGGCCTTCTGGCGCCGCGACATCGGCTAGCGTCGCAGGTATGTGGCAGCCCGAACCAGGCTGGGTGGCGCTCACCGCTGGCTCAGGAACCTCCACCGCAGGCTTGTGGCGCACCGTGCTGGGGGGACGCCCCGTGGCAGTGAAACGGCTCGTCGCCCCCACCGCGGACGATCCCGCCGAACTCAGCGACCCCACGCATTTCGCCTACTGGCGGCGAGCCGCCGACGTGATCTCGGCGAACCTCGTCGTCGAGACACCGGGCCTGCGTGCCTCGCCGATGACCGCGGTGGAGGAGGACGAGGAGGGCATCACCTTGACCTCCGACTGGGTCGAGGACGCCGCCAACAGCGGATTGTTCATCGCTCACGCCCTGGGGCGGTTCACCGGAGCCCAGTTGGGTGGATCGCACTGGCTGGCTCGAGACCAACTGCGCGATCGGATGGCGCGGGTCGAACGCCGGGGAGGGTGGCCGACCCTGGCCCGGACCACCGTCGCCGACGTCGCGGACCACCTGTGGGCCCGGCGCGCGCAACTGTTGGACAGCGTCGATCGGCTGCCCCAGGTCCCTCAACACGGCGACCCGGTGCCCGGGAATCTGCCCGGAAGGGACGGCGACGACGTGCTCGCCATCGACTGGGGAACTCTCGGGACGGGCCCGCTGGGCGCCGATCTGGGCTACTACCTGCTCAGCGCGCGGGAGGGCTTCGAGCCGCTTCTCGATGCCTATCTCTTGGGCCTACCGGACGGAGTCGGGTCCCGCGAGCAGGCTGCACACGGAGCCCGAGTGACCGCGGTTCTCACGGCCCTGACCCGGGCCGAGTGGGCGCTGAGTCGGGTAGCCGGAGGCGAGGGCGCCCTGGCCGGCAAGTACCGGCACCCCTCGGTCGCGCCACATCTGCGCGCGCTGCAGCGGCAGTTCCCCTTGATCGAGGCACTGGTCGACCCGCCCCGCTAGGTCTTAGAGGTCGTTGGTCGAGAAGGTGTCGCACGCCGAGATCGAGGTGGCGTTGTAGCCGGTCCGGAACCAGTTCACCCGCTGCTGGGAGGAGCCATGCGTCCACCCGTCGGGGTTCACCTTGCCGCCGGAAGCCTGTTGGATCCGGTCATCGCCGACCGTCTTGGCCGAGTCGATCGCCTCGTCGATGTCACCGCGGTCGATCGAGTCGAAGATCTTCACACCCTTGGAGTCGGTCGTGCCCTCGGCGCCGCGAGTCCACATCCCGGCGTAGCAGTCGGCCTGGAGTTCCAAGCGGACTGCGTCGCTCCTGGGACCCTGCTGGGTCCTGACCCGGCCCATCGTGCCGAGCAGGTTCTGGATGTGATGGCCGAACTCGTGAGCCAGCACGTAGGGCTCGACGAAGTCACCGCCGCGGCCACCGAGTTGCCCCTCGAGCACGTCCTCGAAGAATGTCGAGTCGAGATAGATCGTCTTGTCGAGGGGGCAGTAGAACGGACCGACGGCCGAACTGGCGTTGCCGCAACCGCCGGTGGAGACCGCGCCGGAGAACGTCACGACCTTGGTGGGGGAGAACGCTGTGCCGGTCTGCGCGGGCAGCGTGTCCTCCCAGTAGCCGCTCAGTGATGCTTCGACCAGGACCCGTGCGCAGTCCGCACTCTTGTTGGCGTCTGCCCCGGTACGACAGTTCGCGTATCGATCCGAGGCGGTGTCAGTGCCGGGATCCGAGGAGCCATCGAGCAGGCCTCCGCCGTCGGCGAACTGCACGACGAGGAAGATCACGACCAGCAGGATGACCCCTCCGATGCCGCCGCCGGCAGCGCCGGAGGGGATGGGCAGGCCCTGAAGTCCGCCTCGAGATCGACCGCCTCCGGCATCACGGGTTCGGCTGCCGTCGATGGTGGCCTTCGGGTTGAAACGCACGGCCCTAGACTATGGCCAGTCATGATCACCTCCCACCAGCTCGAAGTCCGAGCCG
>JBFIDC010000045.1:0-14900 GCA_041581495.1 Nocardioides sp.
CGTCGGGATCGCCGGTCGTGGCCAGGGCGTCGACGTCGGCGCGAGCCTCGATCTGCCGGCTGATGCCGCTGTGCAGCGGGCTCGTCAGCAGCGCCGCCACCGCACCGAGGGCCAGGAGCCGCGGCACCGAGCGCGCCTCCCCCACCCAGTTCCCCTCGCCTCGCCACAGCAAGCCGAGCAGGCCCAGCGCGAGCAGCGCGCCGGCCGAGCCGAGTAGGGACCCGTGTAGGACGTCGTCGCGCTGGGCGTGCGACAACTCGTGGGCGATCACCGACAACGTCTCCGGCTCACCCAGATCCTCGACGAGGTTGTCATAGACGACTACGCGCTTGGTGCTGCCGATTCCGGAGACATAGGCGTTCAATGTCGTGGTCCGCCGCGACGCATCAGCCACCAGGACATCGTCGATCGCGACTCCCTCGCGCTCGGCGAGTTGCAGGATCTCAGTCCGCAACGGTCCCTCAGGCAAGGACGTGAAGTCGTTGAACACCGGCTCGACGACGACCGGGTAGACCAACGAGCCCACCAGCACCGCTCCCGCCGCGAGTGAGCCGGCGATCGCCGGCCAGATCGTGGGCCACCGGCGAGCCGAACCCACCACGATCAGCACCACGATCGAGGTCATCACGATGCCGACCGCCTGGGCGCGTGCTTGGTCGGCAGCGAAGCCGGTCCACGCCTGGCGGGACAGGTCGTAGTCCAGGGCGTGTTGGCGCCCGGCCACGGCGAACGGCAGCGTCAGGACTCGTCCGACCACCGCCAACGCGGCGACCGCGAGGGGCACCTGCAGCCACCATCGACCCGGCAGCCGGGCCACCAGGCGTGGGCCGAGCGTGGTGAACCCCAGGACGCAGGAGATGAGGAGCGATACCCCCAGCGAGGTGAGGCCCCAGATCCTTGCCCAGTGGGCGTAGTCCTCGCCGCGTTGGATCTCCTGGGCGGTGAAGTAGTCGGTGGCAGCAACCGGCGGCACCGATCCGCCCGGGATCGGCTCCCAGGGCACCCAGAGCACGGCGAACAGCACGAAGAGCACCGCCCCGGTCACCGCGACGATGCCACCGAGCGCCGGGCGAGACAGCGACCTCATCCCGCGACCCGGGCCGAGTCTGCGAGCCGCTCGAGTTCCTGACGCCATCGTGAAGTCACCGAAGAGACATCCAGACCCACATGCGCACGCAGTGCGGAGTTGATGCTGACTCCACGCGAAACGTCGTCATAGAGCCGCACGAGGGAGTCCTCTCCGGCGATGTCTGCGACCACGAGGCAGGCCACCCACGCTGCTTCGTAGGCGGCGCCGAGGTGCGTGGCCAAGGGGTCGAACTCTGCGCTGCCAGGCAACGTGTCCGGGGCTCCGGATTCTCGAACCTGGGCCAGGATCTGGCCGGCTGTCTTGGATATCGGCAGATCGGTATCCCGTAGTGCGACGTAGTCGGCGAAGCCCTCGAGGAGCCACAGCGGTATGCCTGAGGTCACCGGCGCATTCGTCGCGATGTGGGTGGCCTCATGAGTCATGACGACCTGCTCCCCCGCCTCGCCGAGGCCGTTGTAGACATCGGGATTCACAAACACGTGTGTTGCCGCCCCGGTGGTGAGCGTCCCGTCGACCGAGGTGGAGACGGCTGCCACGTTTGCATAGGTTCCGGGCTCAGCGGCCAGCATCGCGTCGAGGGCAGCCGCGTTGGCGGGGACCTCCACCACCAGGGCGCCCGGCCAGTCGGTCACCACGGCGCGCACGGCCGGCACCGCGGCACGAGCCCGGCGGGCATACAGGTCTGCTTCCTGTCTCGACCCCGCGACCAGCACCAGGGTGTTGGGGTCCCGACGGACCTCGAGGGGCCCGGTCAGCCACAGCGGGGTGCGACGGTCGCCCCCACCGAACGCGCTGATCCCCACGCTCTGTCCGACGCGGTCGAAGCGCACCAGCACCTCTTCACGCACCGGTTGGGCATCGAAGCCGTCGAAACGCCACGACATGTCGACCGCGGCAGACCAGGAGCCGTCGGCGGAGACGCTGCTGGTCTCGTCGACGTAGCGCAGGGTGAAGTCGGCGACCTCGAGTGCTGCGGCGTTCGCCACGATGGCGGCCAGCAGGTCGGCCGCTCCCGATGAGGCGCCACCCAGCGTGGCTGCCCGCTCGGCGTCGCGAGCGACAACGGCCTGCTCGAGGTCTCTCAGCGCGCTGGCGGCCTCAGCGGGCCGGGCGGTGGGCTGAACAGCCCCCTGCGGCGAGGCGGTGTAGTCACCGTCGTAGGTGAGTGCAGCAGCGGTACCGACGGCCAGGAGCAGTCCGAGCGTGGCGAGCACCACACGTGGTCGAGGAAGGCTCACCACACCATCATGGCCGTCGGGTGGTCAGAGTTCGGGCGCGGCTCAGCCGGGGCGGACGGCGCCGACGTACGGCATGGAGTGCAACGAGGTGACGCGCACACCCGCACGAGGGTTGGCGGCGTCGACGATCAGCCCGTTGCCGATATAGATCCCGACGTGGCTGATGGGTGAGTAGTAGAAGACGAGGTCGCCAGGACGCAGGTCCGCGGCCGCCACCCGGGGGCCGGAACCGAACTGGGCTCGTGAGGAGTGCGGCAACCCGACGCCGGCTTGCCCCCACGCCCGCATCGTCAGCCCCGAGCAGTCGAACGAACTCGGGCCGGCGGCACCGTAGGAGTAGCGCTTGCCCACCTGAGCCATGGCGTAGGCGACAGCGGCAGCGGCGCGGCCTGAGGTGGGGACGCCGGAGGGCAACCGCACCGAACTGCGAGAGAGCAGTTCCTCACGCTCTTGGTCCTTGAGTCGCTCGAGGAGCGTCTTGGCCTCGGCGAGCTTCTCGCTGACGGTGGCCTTCTCGCGAGTCATTTGCTTCTCGACCCGGCTGATCTGCGCCAGGCGACCGGCGGTGGCCTGGGTGCGGATGTTCAGCGCCTTGGCCTGAGTCGCGAAGGAGTCGAACTGCTGGGCCTGAACACCACGCAGAGCCGACATCGTGGAGAGCCCGGACAGGAAGGCTGCGGGGTCCTCGGAGACGACGACCTGGCCGACACCCACCATGCTCAAGCCTTGGTACTGGGTGACGATGGAGTCCTGAAGTTCGGCGCGCACGGCTTCGAGTGAACGGCGCTGGCGCTCCTGATCGGCCTTCAGCGACGCGAGATCGGCGCGGAGTTCGGTGAGTTCGAGACGGGCGTCGTGTTGGCGCTCGGTGGCTTCCTCGGCTTCGTGGTAGAGCCGGTCGACGCGAGCCTGAACGCTCTCGATGTCGGGCTCGGCCTGCGCCGGACCAGAAGCGGTGAGAAAACTGGAGGCCACCAGGGCCATGCCCGATAGGGCAGCGACGAGTCGCAACCGACGACTGTGCACGAGTGAGGGGTCTCCTTGCGTCGTACGCCTAACCAGGTGAACCAGAGCGTTTCGGACACGCGAACCGGGTTGGTCCACGCTCACGAGTACCACGTGCAGGCTAGTGGCCAGGGAGCCTCTCGCAAAACCCCCGCGCCTCAGGCGGATTCGACTTCGGGCCGTGCGACGGGTTGGACCAGGCGCAGCGGCGGCACGAGTCCTCCCTCGGCGAGCACCTCGAAAGCACGCTGCTCGTCCTCGTCGAAGGTCAGTTCAGGCGGTGGGCCCAGCAGAACGGTCACGACGCAGTCGTGGCAGGCCAGTCCGCGTACCACGCAGGTATCGCAGTCGATTCTCGTCGTCATGAATACGACGGTGACAGGCCCCACCGACATTTCGATCAGGAGCCGGCGCCGGCCCGAGGAACGACCTCGATCGCGTCGGCGCGTCCGCACCACCGACAGGTCACCGACTCCACGGTCTCGCCACGCACGTGCGAATCCTCGACCTGCACCTCACCGGCGAGGTCGAAGTGCCAGTACTCCACGGTGCTCCGGGTGCGCCGTACGTCGAAACGGGTGAGGTTGCCGCACGCTCCACAGCGCCATCGGTGCGCCGCGTCCAGCGCGGCGGGAGGAACCGGATCCACGCGCACACCCTAGGGCCACACGCGGCGCGTGTTCCGAGGCTTTGTCGGTACGCCCGCCTACCGTCACCACCATGGGCACCACTTCGGAGGACGCACGCTGGGAGTGCCAGCGCACCTTCGACGAGCTCGGACGACCGCTGCGTGACATCACCTTCACCGTGGTCGACCTCGAGACCACGGGAGGCTCGGCCCAGGCCGGCTCGATGATCACCGAGATCGGTGCGGTCAAGGTGCGCGGCGGAGAGGTGCTCGGCGAGTTCCAGACCCTGGTCAACCCGCACACCGAGATCCCCCCATTCATCGCGGTCCTCACCGGCATCAGCAACGCCATGGTCGGCGATGCTCCGGCGATCGACGCTGCCCTTCCCGCTTTCCTCGAGTTCGCCGCCGGGACCGTGCTGGTGGCCCACAACGCGCCCTTCGACGTGGGGTTCTTGAGGTACTTCGCCGAACAGCAGGGCCGGGTGTGGCCGAAGTTCGAGGTCGTCGACACCGCCAAACTCGCCCGCCGGGTCATCACCCGCGACGATGCACCCAACTGCAAGCTCTCGTCCTTGGCTCGCGCCTTCCACAGCACCACGACGCCCAATCACCGGGCCCTGTCCGATGCTCGGGCGACCGTCGACGTGCTCCACGGTCTGATGGAGCGACTCGGCGGGTTGGGCGTCCAGACACTCGAGGAGCTCCAGACCTTCTCTGCGCGTGTCTCGACCGCCCAGCGGCGCAAGCGCCATCTCGCCGAGGGACTCCCCCACGCGCCGGGGGTCTACCTGTTCCGCGACGAGAGCGGACGAGTGCTCTATGTCGGCACCTCCCGTGACCTCCGCACCCGAGTCCGTACCTACTTCACCGCCTCCGAGACCCGCACCCGGATGGGCGAGATGGTCGCCCTGGCGGCCTCGGTCGAGGCCATCACCTGCGCCACCCCGCTCGAAGCAGAGGTGCGGGAACTGCGACTGATCGCTCAGCACAAGCCTCCCTACAACCGACGCTCCCGCTTCCCCGAGAAGGTCCACTTCCTCAAGCTCACCCGCGAACCCTGGCCGCGTCTCTCGCTGGTCAAGTCGGTGCTCGACGACGACGCCGACTACCTCGGCCCCTTCGGGTCGCGCAGAACCGCCGAGCGATGCCTGGCCGCCCTGCACGAGACCTTTCCGGTGCGCCAGTGCACCGACCGTCTCGCCAAGCACCCCTCTCGGGCCGCCTGCGTGCTCGCCGAGTTGGGACGCTGCCTGTCGCCCTGTGATGGCAGCGTCGATTCCGCGACCTACGCCTCGATGGTCCGGGTGCTGCGCGACACCCTCCTCCAACGTCCTGACGAGGTGGTCGAGGCCATCAACCACCGGATGGACGGCCTGGCGGCACAGGAACGATTCGAGGAGGCCAGCGTCCACCGCGACCGGTTGGCGGCCTTCGTCCGCGCCAGTTCTCGGACCCAACGCCTCTCCTCGCTCACGCGCTGCCCACAGTTGGTGGCCCTCCGACGCGAGGACGACGGCAGTTGGGCGGTCCACGTCGTTCGCTACGGTCGACTCGCGGCCGCCGGCGCTATCCCCTCCGGTGCCGATGCTCAGGCGTACGTCGCCGGCTTGGGCGAATCCGCAGAGACGGTGCTGCCCGGGCTGGGGCCCGTGGGGGCCGCCAGCGCCGAGGAGACCGAGAAGGTCCTGCGCTGGCTCGAATCGCCCGGGGTCCGCCTCGTGGAGGTGCAGGGCGAATGGAGTTGTCCGGTTTCGGGATCGGGTCGACACCTCGCACTCCACGATGCCGTCGAGCAGTCGCGCAACTCGTTGGTGCCGTTCGGCGAACGCCGCGACCTCGCGCCGGTGGGCCGCCCTGCGCGCTAGCGTGGCCCTGTGATCACCGCCATCGTGTTCGTGAAGGCCGACGTCGCCCGCATCCCCGAGGTCGCCGAGGAGATCGCCGCCCTCGACGGCGTCAGCGAGGTCTACTCGGTGACAGGTCAGATCGACCTGATCGCCCTGGTTCGCGTCAAAGACCACGACGAGGTGGCCAGCACCGTGGCCGACCGTCTCAACAAGGTCCCCGGCGTCACCTCGACCGAAACCCACATCGCCTTCCGCACCTACTCGCGCCACGACCTCGAGGCCGCCTTCTCCTTGGGCCTGGAGTAGGTCAGGCGAGCCGGTCAGCCTCTCCCAGGGCCAGTCGACCCCACCTGGACCCCGCGGCGACTCGAGTGCTGACTCAGGCTGATTCCGTGCACTGCCAAACCGGCCACCGGACCGACGACGACTGCCATCAAGATGGCCTGCTGCGCCGATCGGTCCAGGGCGAGGACCACTAGCGTCACCACGACGGCGAAGATCCAACCGGTGACCGATTGCGTGTGGCGATCAGCCGCCACCAGCGCTATCCCGGAGACCACCAGCATCGCGAGGCACACACTGCCGGCAGTCAGGGCGGCCAAGACGGTCGCGCTGCTGGCATAGTCGTCGCCGAAGACCGTCCGCACCACCCACGGCCCGAGCACGGCGGCAAGGAGCACGGCCAGTATCCCGAGCGCACTCAACGCGAGCCACCAACGCCGAACAGCCCGCCACAGGTCGAGCCCCTCGCTGAGAAGCCCGCTCAGGATGACCGGTCGAAAGCCGTAGAGCACGACAAGCATGGGTGCGCGCACCAGGATCAAGGTCGCGAGAACGACACCGACAGAGGCCCCCAGCGCATCGGGCCGGGCCAGAGACACCAGCAACGGAAAGCCGGCCACGAGCAGCGCGGCGCACCCCGAGGAACCCATCGCGATGAGGGCTCGGCGCATCACCCCCGTCCACGGATCCAACACTCGCGCTCGTGCGACCTCGCGCACCGACGCCACCAACAACAACGGTGCCCAGGCGAACGCGCCGATCGCGATGGCGAGCGGAAGCAGGTCGAGCCGATCACCGCGCAGGCACAAGACCACCGCCACCGTGCGCAACAAGGCATCCGCTGTCATCACACTCGCCAGCAGGTGCCACTTCCCGCGGGCGGCCAGAACCCCGCACCCGAAGGTCAACAAACCGAGGCCCACCAGTCCGCCACCCAGCGTGAGCGCCAACAGACCGGCGGAGACGCCGAGGGCTCCCCCATCGACAAAGACGACCAGGGCGACAAGCGCGACCGAAGGCACGGTGAGGGCCAACACGGGCCCCAGCAGTTGCGTCCGCCCCCGGACACCTTCACGCTCCGCGAGCGTGACGCTTCGGGTCACCTCCTGCTGGAGTCCGGCGAATCCACCCCCGACCCCGAAGAAGATCGCCCACACGACGGCGAACTGCGCGAAGTCGGCGGGACCGGCAAGTCTGGCCACCACGACCATGGTCACCCAGCCCAGAACCCCCGTCGCGAGAGTCCCGAGTGACGACCATGCCACGCGCCGGTCGGCTCGGGCCTCGATCCGCGTCACGGTCTGGTGAGCACCGCGGTGTAGGCGAGTGAGGGCTTGGCGGGAGCGAAGCCGACGATGTCGCGCCGATTCCAACCGGTCGCCTCGATCGCAGGCTGATACCTCTCACGATCCGCGTCGTCGACGATCAGGAGTCCACCCGGCTTCACCTTGGGCAGCGCGGCCGTCAGACAGCGGGCGCGCTCACGCCCATCGACGATCACCACGTCGAACTCCTCATCCGGATAGTCCTCGATGGCCTCCACGTAGGTCTTGAAGCGGTCGGTCTCCGGTCGCTCCAGCAGAGTCCACGACTCGGAGGAGATGGACGCGCGCAACTGGGCGGCCCAGGCCGGGTGATGCTCAACGGTGACGACCTGAGCGCCCTGCGCCAGGAACCACAAGGTCGAGCCACCGCCGCCGTACTCGAACACGCGCGAACCCGGGCGCACATGCTCACCCAACTCCTCGATCAGGCGGAACGGCAGCCACGGCAGGCGCAGGGACATGGTGCTTCGGCCGCGGGTGGCTATCAGTTGCGGGAACTCTCGGCCCAGACCGGGTTCACGGGCCAGGACTCGCACAGATCGGCCGATCAGGCGAGCCTGGCGAGCCAACATTTCGGGGGTGATCTTCACCGGCTCACCTTGTTCTCATCGATGACAGGGCGTGAGAGGAACCGCTCATAGGCCACCTTGATGACGCGCTGTGGCAGCAGTCGGAAGGTCCCACGAATCAGCAGGTTACGGGTCATCGCGAGTGGGCCGATGAGCCCATAGGAGCGGAGCCTGCGCTGAAGGTCCACCTCGAGTGACAAGAAGCCGCGCGCCGCCCTGCGCTCGCGCATCGCGTCCCCGGCGCGAAAACACACCAGCGGTTCCTCAAGATTCGACATCTTGGCGCCATGCGCCAGCATCCGGGCGAACAGGTCGTAGTCCTGCATGAACCGCATCGTGGGGTACCCGCCCGCTTCGAGCGCCAGAGAACGGCGGTACACAACCGTCGGATGGTTGATCGGGTTGTTGAACCGCATCCGGCGGGCGATGTCATCGTGCGTGGTGGGGTTCCCCCTGACCCGTGTGGGGTGATCGGGGTCCGAGTCGAACTCCCACATCGCCGATCCGCACAGGTCGGCTCCCGACTCGCGGAGTGCGGCGGCCTGAAGTTCCAATCGGCGCGGCATCAAGATGTCATCGGAGTCAGCCTTGGCGATCCATGTCGTCGTGGCTGCCAGGAGCCCAGCCTGATTCGCAACCCCCGCACCACCGTTCGTGGCCAACTTGACCCTCCGCACGCCGGGCTGGCTTTGCGCGAACCGGTCGAGAACCCGGAGTTGATCTGCCGAGAGCGGTCCGTCCTCGACCACTATCACCTCACGCGGAAGCAGCGTCTGTGCGGAGATGCTGCTCAGCGCCGCCGCCAGGTGCTCCGCGGCAACCCCGGCGTGCACCGGCAGCAGAACAGCGATGTCATCGACGTCCTCCATCACGAGGCGCTGGCTTCGTCAACGAGGTGGGGTTCCGCTGTCGTGTCCCTGGTCTCCCCGCTCGATGCGGTGGCCGCCAGGCGTCGTGCTGCCACAAGCCCCCATGCCACCAACAGCCACCCTGCCGCCATCGTCAGCGCGGTCAATGCCGGCGGGAGGTGCCACCAGTTGGGGTCAGCGGTCGACACATCGCGTGCCAACTCCAAGCGCTCCACGCTCACCACGGAGACGATGTGGGCCGTGGCGAGAAGTCCGATGACCAGGAGTTGGGCGCGGTGATCCCGCGGACCGACCCGCCAGCGGGCACTGTCGAGCACCAGTCCCACGAGCACCATGACTCCAACGGTGAACGGAAGGCTGTAGCGCCCTTGCCAGATCCCGCCCTTCTCCTCCAGCGTCACCCATACCAGTAGCGAAGGGACCAGAAGGGAGAAGGCGACCGCCAGATAGACGACCAGACGCTCCCGCTGTGCGGCATGGCGGACCACGGCGACCAGCATCGCCATGAGCACGGCGAGCACCAGCACATGGACTGCGATCGGCGCGGGTTGATCCCGGAAGGGGAAGGCTCCGACCGTGCCGACGATCCAGTCCGGGTAGCGAACGGCCTGAGTCCAGCTCGAGTCGACATCTGCGTTGAGAAGGCCTTGGGGAACAGGGACGCCGCCACGCTTCCAGGCAAGCAGGGCCAGCGCGGATCCGACCGAAAGCAACACCCCCAGCGCAACCTGAAGTCGGTGACGTCGACACACCGCCCAACTCGAACGCGGACCTCTGAGCACCACCACGCAGATCACGATGAGCAGAACCCACAGGGGTCCTAGGTCGCGAAGCCCCGCCATGACGACCGCTGCGAACGTGGCGGCCGCGAGCAGTCCCCGCTCTCGACGCAGGTCCTCGGGCCCATCGGCCGCCCCGCCCCGGATCCCCAGCCCGAGCAGACTCGTCCAAAGACACAGGCCGGCTGCCATCTCCAGTCCGTTGGGCGCTACGACAGTCGTGGAATAGATCAGCATCGGTGTCAGACCCACGAGCGCGCCGACATAGGCCCAGGGGCCTCGCAGCCAGGCGCCGAGACACCACATCGCAAGAGCGATCACCAAAGCACACATGAGCGCTGAAGCGGCCCGCATCGCATAGAGCGCGTGCGCACCGGAGAACGGCTTGGCTGCGGTGCCGACCAGCCAGTAGTAGATCGGTTCGTAGCCGGCCGCCGAGGTGGTCGCCAGGACCGTGCCGTCGCGTTGCCCCGGCCCGTCGCCCGCACAGGTCTGCGTCTCGATGTAGGAAAGGCTCTCGCACTGGGCGCGGGATGCCTCGACCATTTCTGCTGGCACTTCGACCAGCAGTCCCCGTCCTCGCTCGGCCGGCTGGGTCAGGCGCCACTGTCCGTCGGCGACCCCAGCAGCCCGGAAAGCATGGTCGAACTCGTCGATACCGCGAAACGGCGGGACAGCCAGGATCCAGGCTGCCTGCGCGCACAGCAGCGCACCGAACATGGCGACCGCGATCCGCTGGCGTGACTTCACGCCCAAACGGTAATCGCACGCGCCTGCGCCCATCGGTGGACCGACCGCATTGACCCGGTCCGTTTGCCGGCTCTAGTCAGTTCGGCGGCCCGCATGACCCGAACGGGCTACGGGGATCAGACCTTCGGTTCGAGTTCTCCGACGAACCAACGCGAGCCCGCCGCGGTTCCTAGGCTGAGATTCACTGGTCAGGATCCGAGGGTCGAGGAGGCGCGGGCGCATGTCGATGAGCAACTCCCACCTCGATGCGGCACATGGTGTCGCCACCCGGGCTGCGGTCGTGATCCCGATGCACAACGAGGCGGAAGTGATCGCCGAGGTCATCGAGGACGTGCGGCGTCGGTTCACCCATGTGGTGTGCGTCGACGACGGCAGCCGGGACCAGTGCGCGAGGATCGCGCGGGCCGCTGGCGCCACGGTCGTGCGCCACCCCACCAACCTCGGGCAGGGTGCCGCGCTCGAGACCGGCATCCGGCACGCTCTGTCCCAATTCGAAGTCGACTATGTGGTCACCTTCGACGCCGATGGCCAGCACGACGTCGACAACGCTGCCGCCATGGTCGAGCGGGCCATCCTCGAGGGAGCCCAAGTGGTTCTCGGGTCACGCTTCCTCGGCGAGACCGTGGGAATCAGCCGGTCGCGGCAAGCGATCCTCCGGACTGCCGTCCGGTTCACTCGGTCGACCACCGGACTTGATGTCACCGACGCCCACAACGGCCTGCGTGTCCTTCGCAGGGATGCGGCGGAGTTGGTCAGGCTCCGCCTGCACGGCATGTCGCACGCGAGCGAGATCCTCTCGATCATCGGACGCAACAGGCTCAGTTACGTGGAGCACCCGGTGACCATCAGCTACTCCGACTACTCCAGAGCCAAGGGTCAAAAGAGCTACAACGCGCTCAACATCATCTTCGATCTGATGGTCAACCGGCTGAGGCCAGCAGCGTGATCATCAAGGTTCTCCTCGTCGTTGCACTCGCTGCGGCAGCGCTGGTTGCCCTGCGCGGCCGTCGGACGGCGTTGAACCTGCTCATCAGGCGCGCCCTGACCCTCGGCGTGATCGCGGCCGGCGTCTTCGCGGTTCTCATGCCGGACACCGTCACCGAGGTGGCGAACCTCCTCGGCGTCGGCCGAGGCGCCGACCTCGTCTTGTATCTGTTGTGCGTGACATTCCTGTTCGTGAGCATCGGGCTGTATCTGCGCCTCTCAGAGATGCACGACAGGTACGTCGAACTCGCCCGCAAGATGGCGCTCCACGAAGCGGACGCGCTGGCACATCGACAAACCCACGAAGACGTGCGCTGAGCCGCTGCGCTCGAACGAACTAGACCGCCGTCGCTGCGACCCAGCGCTCCAGGGTCGCTCGGGCCGCACCCGAGTCGATGGCCTCGCTGGCGCGGGTGATGCCTGCGGCAAGCGAGTCGTTCACCTCGCCCGCGGCCTGGTCGTAGACGGCCAGGGCGGCGCCGGCGTTCAGGACCACCGCATCGCGCACTGGTCCTTGCTCTCCCGCCAGCAGCCGGCGAGCCACCTCGGCGTTGTAGGCGGCGTCGGCCCCTCGCAGGTCCTCGGTGGTGGCGGGGGCGATGTCGAAGTCGCGCGGGTCGATCGTGGCCGTGGTGATCTCGCCGTCCTTGACGACCCACACCGACGAGGTCGTGGTGGTGGTGAGTTCGTCGAGCCCGTCGTCACCACGGAACACCCAGGCGTCGGCGCCGCGTCGGGCGAAGACACCGGCCATCACCGGCGCCATCCGGGAGTCGGCGCAGCCGATGGCGTTCGCGGCCGGGCGCGCCGGGTTGGCCAGCGGCCCGAGGAAGTTGAAGGTGGTGGCGATCCCGAGCTCGCGACGCGGCACCGCGGTGTGGCGCATGGCCGGGTTGAACGCCGCGGCGAACAGGAACGTGATGCCGGCCTCGGCGGCCACCGCGGCCACCCGCTCGGGCGTCAGGTCCAGGCGTACGCCGAGCGCCTCCAGGACATCGGCGGAGCCGGACTGCGAGGAGGCCGACCGGTTGCCGTGCTTGACCACCCGGGCACCGGCCCCGGCGGCCACGATGGCGGCCATCGTCGAGATGTTGACCGACATCGACCGGTCGCCACCGGTGCCGACGACGTCGAGCAGCCGCCCCTCGACGGCGATCGGTGTGGCACGTTCGAACATCGCCTCGACCAGCCCGGAGACCTCGTCGATGGTCTCGCCCTTCGCCCGCAGCGAGACCGCGAATCCGGCGATCTGGGCGGCGGTGGCCTCACCGGAGAGGATCTCTCCCATGGCCCACGCGGTCTGCTCGCCATCGAGATCGGTGCGGGCGACGAGCGCCCCGAGGATCTCGGGCCACCTGGACATGACGAGCCGGCCGGGTCGGTGCGAGCTCAGGCGGTCGCCGGCGTGCGGGCGCGCAGCAGCGCCACCACGCTCTCGGCGAGCTCGATGGGATCGATCGGGTGGGACACCGCGGCATCGGCGCGGGACCAGGTCGCCAACCAGGCGTCTTGCGGGCGACCGGTCAGCACCAGCGTGGGCGGGCACCTGTAGAGCTCGTCCTTGAGTTGCTTGGCGATCCCCATCCCTCCGGCGGGAACGGCCTCGCCGTCGAGGATCGCCAGGTCGACGTTGCCGGCATCCATGTTCTGGATCACCACCGGTTCGGTGGCCACCTCGATGTACTCGACCTCGGGAAGGTCCGGGTGCGGGCGTCGCCCCAGGGCCAAAATCACCTGTTGGCGGGTGTTGACGTCATCGCTGTAGACGAGCACGCGTAGGGCGCTCGTGGAGTTCTTCTCGTCGGCCACGGGTTCATGCTACCGAGGGTCGCGTGCTTCGAGCAGGTCGAGTCGCCGGTCCTCGCGTTGGGCCTCACGCATCGAGGACCGCACCCACTGGACGAACAGCACCCCGAACAGGATCAGTCCGATCGCGTCCCCGGAGGACCAGAGCAGCCCACCGGCCACATGTTGGTCATCGAGCGCGTCGGGAAGCCAGTCGTAGCCCGGCAGTTCGCGAAGGGCGAGGTAGTGCTCGCCGGCAAGCAGCGTCTCCTGTCCCATGATCGTGACACCGAGGAAGGCGTGGAAGGGCAGGGTGAGCACGACCAGGAGCACCCGGAACGGATAGTCGACTCGCCCGGGAACCGGATCGATCCCGACCATCGGCCAGAAGAAGATGGAGCCGACCACGACCAGGTGGGCGTGCATGAACTCGTGGAGCACGACCGAATCCAGCGTCGCGGGGTACCACCCCGAGAAGTACAGCGCCCACGGCGAGACGATGTAGAGCCCGAACGCCAGCGGCGGGAAGGTCAGCACCCGGACGTAGCGTGAGTGCAACAGGCTCAGCAGCCACCGGCGAGGAGCCTCCGGCAGCGTGCGCAGCGCCAAGGTGACCGGGGCGCCGAGCGCGAGCGCGATCGGCACCAACATCGACAGCACCATGTGTTGGACCATGTGGACGCTGAGCAACGTGGTGTCGTAGGCGGCCAGGCCCGAGGATGTGGCGAGGTAGAAGAACCCCATCCCGACGCCGACGAACATGATCGTGCGGCCGACCGGCCAGGCGTCCCCACGACGTCGCAGGGTGCGCACACCGACCAGATACAGGCCGCTGGCCCAGACCGTGGCGATCAACGGGAACGGGGCAAGCTCCCACTCGGTGAGGAGTCTGCTGAACTCGAACGGCGGCACCACACCAGGGTATGTGGCGAACACACCTGCCCCCGGGTCTGGCCCCGGAGCCAGGTCACGACATAATGACCGCGTGGCGACTGCAACGACCATCCCGGCTTCCCGACTACACGGGCACCACGACCGGCCCAGCATGGTGAGCGTCGGGACCATAATCTGGCTCTCGAGCGAACTGATGTTCTTTGCCGCGTTGTTCGCGGCCTACTTCACGATCCGGGCGGTCAGCCCGGATCTGTGGCAGGAGAACACTGAGCTGCTCAACATCCCGTTCGCGGCGGCCAACACCACGATCCTGGTGTTGTCCTCCCTGACCTGTCAGCTCGGCGTCTTCGCCGCCGAGCGCGGCCAGGTCGGGCGCACGGGTTCGGTGCTCAACGTCAAGGGCTGGGGCCTGCGCGAGTGGTTCATCCTGACCTACCTCATGGGTGCCGTCTTCGTCGCCGGCCAGGCCACCGAGTACGCCGCACTGGTGCAAGAGAACGTCACCATGTCGAGCTCGGCCTACGGCTCGATGTTCTACCTCACCACCGGGTTCCACGGCATCCACGTGACCGGCGGACTTGTCGCGTTCCTCTTGGTTCTCGGCCGCACCTACATCGCCCGACGCTTCACCCATGAACAAGCCGTGAGCGCCATCGTCGTGTCCTACTACTGGCACTTCGTCGACGTGGTCTGGATCGGCCTGTTCGCAACGATCTACCTCATCAAGTGACCGAGCAACTGATCCCAACGATTCACGAGGACTAGCCGTGCGTCTCCTGAACCGCCACCTCACCGGCTGGGCCGGTCGCCTCTCCAGGCACCGTCGCCGGCCCATTGCTGGCCTGGTCCTGC